>JBCDGX010000821.1:0-2447 GCA_038750805.1 Myxococcota bacterium | reverse complement strand
GAGCACGGGCACGCCGGCTCCCCAGGGCGTCCCCCCCGCGGGGGCGCACCCCATCGCGACGCCGCAGCCGATGGCGCAGACGGCGCACGCGACGCCCGCTGCCGGCACCCAGACCCCCGGCTTCGGCACCCCGGGCCAGGGCGTCCCGGGCTACGGCACGCCGGGCCAGGGCGTTCCCGGCTACGGCACCCCGGGTCAGGGGACGCCGGCGCAGGGCTACGCGACGCCGAGCCAGGGCTACGGGCCGCCGGCCCACCAGGCGGGCTGGGACACGGGCTCCGGCACCGAGCCCGTCAACCTCCCCGGCGGCGGCTCCGGGAAGCGTGCGGGCATGCTCATCGCGGCGGTGGTGCTCCTCGGGGGCGGCATCGGTGGGGCGGCCTACCTGATGAGCCAGGACGATCCGGCCCCGGACCCCGTCGTGACCACGGGCACCACGCCGACCACCACGGCCGGGCTCGCCGGGGCGCAGCCCGTCGCGACCGGCGCCACTATGACGCCGACCATGGCCGGGACCGAGCCCGTGGCGGTGCAGCCGATGGTCGAGGCGCCCATGACGGAGCCGGTCGTCACCGAGATGACCGAGGCGCAAGCGACCGAGATGGTCGCGACCATGACGACCATGACGACCATGACGACCATGCGGGCGAATGCGAACGCCGCTCGCGCGCGGGCCCTCGCGAGCCAGGCCGAGGCCGCGGTGCGGTCCGGCAACATCGAAGGCGCCATCAACAGCCTGAGCAACGCGCAGCAGCTGGTCGGGCGCAGCGACCGGAGCCTCCGCGCCGCCCGCTCGGCCCTCGGCCGCCGGGCGAGCAACCAGGTCGGCATCCTGATGCAGCAGGGCAAGTGCGCGCAGGCCCAGGGGCTCTACCGGCGCCTCTCCCGCGTCCGGGCGCAGGCCCCGAGCAACGTTCACTTCGGCGATTGGTGCCGGCGCCCCTGAGCGCCCGGCCGCCTCGTCCGCCGCGCCTGCTCGCCCTGCGACGTCCCCGACCAAGGATGGATGGGAGGCGCATCGCGTGTGAGCCATCGCTCATTACACGGGCGGCGTAATGTCAAGACGGCGCCCTGCCGAGGCTCACGCTCCTCCTTGAACGGCCCGAGCGGCGCTGAGATGGTTCGTGACCAGCTCGCAACGGCGGGAGGTTTCATGGAGCGACTCACCTGGGACGAGATTTGTCGGCGCGAGGATTGCCGAGGGTGCTGGGTCGCGCTCCACGAAGCCCGGTACGACGAGGACACCGGACGCGCGACAGAGGGGGACCTCGTCGACGCCGACGAGGACCTCGCCGCGCTCTGCAGCCGCGTCCGCGACGGCAAGTGGAAGGACTGCGCCATCCTCTTCTGCGAGTCGGGCTACCTCCACTCCTGAGGCCGCGCCGGGCGACCCCTGACGCGCGCGTCGTCTCAAGGGCGCTCCGAAACCGCCGTCTTTTCATGGGGTGCGGCGCCCCTCCTTCGTTCCCACGGAACCCGTCCCCGCGGACTCCGACCCCGCGGCCTCGGCCGAGGGCCCTTCCCTTCCCCCGCCTGCCGACCGGTCCGGGAAGCGCGTCTCGCTGACGCCCCGGCGCCCCGGCCCGGAGCTTCGTCGGGTGGTCCGGCAGGTGCTCACGACGCTGCCCCCGCCGCAGGTCGCGACGGCCCTCGCCGACGTCGAGGTGCCGCTCCTCGGGCACGACGCCGACGGCCGGCTCACGGCATGGAACCAGGCGGCCCAGCGCCTCCTCGGAGCCCTGGGACGGGACGCCTGGGGGGCGCACGTGCTCGATCTCTTCGCGCCGCGCGAGCACGAGCGCGTCGAGCGCGCCCTCGAGGGCGCCCGCTCGGGCCGGAGCCAGCGTCTCCCCGTCGCTCTCGCCCGGCGCGCGGACGGCGAGCCGCTCGAGGTCCGGGCCACCTTCTCGCCGGTCCGCCAGAGCGGCGCCCCGACCCGCGTCGCCCTCTCGCTCGAGGACCGGCGCCAGGAGCGGCGTCGGGAACGCGAGCTCCGAGCCGCCCGGGAAGCCGGCGACCTCCGCACCGGGCGTATGGTGGGGCTCCTGGCCGAGCTCCGCGACGCCCTCGCCGCGGCGGACCTCGAGGGCCATGGCCACCGTCTCCTGGGCGTCGATCACGCGGACGCCCGCGCCGCCGGCGAGGCCCTCGGATCCCTCGCCGCGCGCCTCGACACCTGGCTCGAGGCGGCGCACGCCAGCGCGGGCCTCCGAACCGCGACCCGCGCCGCGACGGCCCGGCCCTTCGCGCTCGGCGAGGAGCTCGAAGCGCGGATCGTGGCCGCCGCCCGCCGCGGCCTCCCGCTGAGCGCGGACCTCGACGAGGCGCTCTACGCCCCGGTGCTCGCCGAGGGCGACCGGCTGACCAAGCTCGTCGCCTCGCTGGTGGCGGACCTCGCCGGTGCGGGGCCCGTGCACGTGCTCGGGCGGGTGCAGGCCGCCCGGGAG
>JBCDGX010000820.1:0-2455 GCA_038750805.1 Myxococcota bacterium | reverse complement strand
GGCGGCCGTACGAAGGGCGCTCACGAGCTTGTCCTCGACGAGCTCCTTGACCGCCTCGGGTTCGCCGAGGCGCTCGCCGAGCGAACGGCTGGCCTGCAGGATGCTCTCCTCGTCGGGCTGCACCCGGACGAAGAACTCCGCCTCGATGTCGGCGCGGAGCTTGTCCTGCGTGATGAGCGCGTCCTCGTTCTTCCGCGTGACGCGGAGCTTGAGGGTCGTGAGGCTGACCTCGATGAGCTCGTGCAAGAAGGGCACGACGAAGGCGCCGCCGTCACGGATGACGGACACGCCGCCGCGGCCGGTGCGCACGAAGGCTTCGTTCGCGCGCGTCTTCTTGTAGAGCCGCTGGTAGGTCGCCAGGGCGCCCACGGCGAGCAGCAAGAGCACACCGACCGCGGTCATCGCGAGGGTCGCGAGGGGTCCGAAGGGGTGGCCCACCAGGCCTGCGACGACGGGCCCTCCGATGAGAGCCAGCGCGAAGGCGCAAACCAGGACCATGATCATGTACGTGTCTTCCTTTCTCGAACGGTGCGGTTTCAGGCCGCCCTCAACCTCTAAGAGGGCAGGCGGGTGACGAGGTACGTGTCGTCGTCCTCGTCGTAGTCGGCGACCACGAGGGCCTCGCCGGCGGCGAGGGGCGGGTCGGTGTCGAGCGTCCGGCAGCGGACGCGGAGGTGGGCGCCACCGGCGTCGAGCACGGTGGCGACGCCGTAGCGGGCGTCGGTGGGGAGGAGCGCGCGGCCCTCGCGACCGAGGAGATCGGTCTTGCGGCTCGCGTAGGTCTCCCGGGTGGGGACGAGGCGCCCGAAGGCGCGGCCCGTCGCGCCCGTGCCGAAGAGCGCGGCGGCGGTCGCGACGATGGCGCTGAGCGGTAGCCAGGCGGCGCTTTCCCCGAGGAGGAGCTCAAGCACGAGGTCCGCGGCGAGGCCGCTCAGGCCGAAGAGGAAGCAGGCGCTCATGAGGAGCACCCCGAGCGGCGCCTTGCCCACGCCGAGGGCGCTGAGCGCCGTGGCGGCGAGGCCTCCCTCGGCGTCCCCCTCGGCGTCGGCCTCCGCCTCGGCATCGAGGTCCGCGTCGACGTCCATGTCGAGGTCGGCGTCGGGGCCGAGCTCGAGGAGCCCGAGCGCGGCGCCGCCCGCGAGGAGCGCGCCGAAGGCGATCGGCAGATAGAAGAGGAGCTGATGCATGGCATGAGCGCGCCGCCCGAGGCCGGGCGGCGGCGGAGGTCGCAGGTTTGGATGGGCGTCGCCCCGGGCGACCGCTTCTCCCTCGGCGCGAGCGACGCGCGCCGAGGGAGAAGCGGCCGGGCGGCGTCGCGCGTTCACCCTTCCGGCGAGGCGCGACCCGCTTCCCCCGTTGCGTTCAAGGAATAGAACGGGGGACCGGCCCCCTGATTCCGAAAATCGGAAGGCGCCGATCCGATTTTCGGACGCGGCGAATTTCGTCGCCCAAACAGTAGACGGAACGAGCTAGCTTCGCGCGCATGCGCGGATTCATGCTCGGTCTCTCCCTCTCGCTCGCTTTCATCCTTGGCTGCCTCATGGGGCCGTTCCTGGTGCCGCCGATTTCGGCGCAGCCGCCGGTGCCTGCCGCCATGCAGCGCTGGGAGTACTTGGCCGTGGGAACGGGTGCGATGCGAGAGAGCCGCGCTACAGCCAACCTCAACGAGTTCGGCGTACAGGGCTGGGAGCTCGTCCACGTGAACGGAGAGAGCGGGCGCGCGTACTTCAAGCGGCCCGCGCGCTGAGCCCGCAAGCTCGGCTCGGACGCGACCGGATCGGCTCTCGGCTCAGGACGCGAGAACCAGGCCCTGCGTCGTCTGGAGCGCCTCGCTCAGCACCGCTCCCCGCCCTTCGCCGACGTAGGTCACGCGCGGCGGGTGCCGGGCGCCGTCGACGGAACGCCGCAGCAGGCGCTCAGCGACGAGGCGCTTGAGGCAGAGCGTGAGGGCCCGGTCGGTCACGGGGCTCAGGGCGCTCCGGAGCTCGCCGAAGCTCCGCGTGGCGTGGGCGACACGCAGCACGGGCAGCGTCCAGGCGCGGCGGGCCGTGTCGCGCTCCTCCGGCTCGAGGAAAGCCCAGAAGGGCTGGGCCCAGGCCGCCACGGCCGCGCCCGTCTCGCTCAGGCGCGCTTCGGGGCGGAGCGGGTGGCCGTGGCCCGGCATGCGCTCGAGCAGGCCGAGCTCGTGGAGGTGCACGAAGGTCGCGCTGATCGACTGCCGGCCCGCGCCGAGGGCGTGCGCCGTGGGCGAGATGCGCGCGCCGAGGCGCGGCTGGCCCGCGAGATGGGCGAGCACCGGCAGGCTCCAGGCCCGGGCGCAGAGTTGAGCGAAAGCGACGTTGTCCACTTTTTATATTTGCTATATACAGCAATCGAAAGGCACGCAGAAGCCATGGCCACCGTCACGCTCACCCCGCAGATCACGATCTCCCTCTCGGTCCGGAACCGGGCCGCG
>JBCDGX010000819.1:0-2460 GCA_038750805.1 Myxococcota bacterium | reverse complement strand
CTCGACGTGCACGAGGGCGTCTGCCGCGGCGCGCGTCACGTGCACGGCCTCGAGGCCGTGGAGGGCACGCCCTTCGTCATCGTGGCCCCCTACGCGATGTGGAAGGAGGTCATCGAGGGCGAGCGCGACCCCATCAAGGCGATGATGGAGGGCAAGCTCAAGATGACGACGGGCCACCTGCCGACGATGCTCCGCTTCGTCGAGTCGAGCCGGGCGCTCGTCGTGAGCGCGACGAAGGTCGCGACGGCCTTCCCGCACTGAGCCCCGCGATGGAGCCCTGCATCGTCCTCGCGCCGGCCGCGGCCGACCACGCCCTGGCCGGCATGATGGCGCAGCTCTTGCGCTCGAACCTGGACGAGCGTCCGGCGAAGAAGGACCTCCTCGCGCGCATGAGCGGGCGCGTGGCGATGGTCTACGAAGACCTCGGCCAGGCCGTCACGCTCCGCTTCGCGCGGGGCCGCGTCGACGTGGACGCCGGCATCGTCGGCATCCCGGACGTGACCATCCGGGCCGAGAGCGAGCTCGTGCTGGCCATGTCGCGCATGGAGCTCGAGCCGCGCACGGGCCTCCCGGACCCGCGTGGCGAGGTGACCAAGCAGGTCCTGGACGCGACGCGCGCCGGAAGCCTCGAGGTGCACGGCCTCCTCCCGAGCCTCCCGCTCGTCGCCCGCCTCACCCGGCTCCTCAGCGTCACCGCCTGAGGCGCTCTTCCCGCGGCGCGCGGGCGACCACTGAAAAAGGCCCGAGCGCCGAGGACACGTGTCCAGGGTGCCGGGCCGTCTTCAGTGGTCGCTGGCGACCGGGTGTTCGGTGGGCGCCGAAGCGCCGACCTGAGGTGCGGACGAGAGGAATCGAACCTCCACGGGTTTTACCCCACTGGATCCTTAATCCAGCGCGTCTGCCAATTCCGCCACATCCGCGAGAGGACCGGCGGTTTAGCTCGTACGCGGGACCTGTCAAGCTGGGATCGCATGGGCTCTCCGAACGACCCCCTCACCCTTCTCGCCTGGGCAGCGTTTCTCACGCTCGGGGCCCTCGCTCCGGCGCTGGCACGGGCCCTCGACGGGCGGGGAGCCCGGCGGCCGACGCCGCGTCCCCAGGCCGAATCGCCGCCTTCTTGACCCTTTCGGGCGGGCATGCGGAGATCGGGGCAATGTTCCAAGCGGTCCTGCGCGAAGTGGTCGACAACACCGACGGGGGCGTCGCCGGCCTCCTGATGGGATTCGACGGCATCCCCGTCGACCAGTACCTCCGCGACGACACGACCGTCGACATCGAGTCCGTCGGCATGGAGTACAGCGTCATCCTGCGGAGCGTCATGCACGCCGCGGAGATGCTCGAGGCCGGCAAGGCGAAGGAGTTCTCGGTGCGCGCCGAGCGCCTCCTCACCATCGTGCGCCTCCTGAACGACGATTACTTCGTCGCCGTGGCGCTCTCGCCGGACGGCAACCTGGGCAAGGCTCGCTTCCTGCTCCGCACGCGCAGCCCGAAGCTCCTCGCGAGCCTGGAGTAGGCGTGAGCGCCCGCGTTCTGGTGCTGCACGGCCCGAACCTCAACCTGCTCGGCACGCGCGAGCCCGAGGTCTACGGGACGGCGACGCTGCAGGAGATCGACGCGCAGCTGGTCCGCATCGCCCAGGACCTCGGCGCCACCGCGGTCACGCACCAGTCGAACCACGAGGGCGAGCTGATCGACCGCATCCACTCGGCGCCCGGCGCGGAGGACGGAATCGTCTTCAACCCCGGGGCCTTCACGCACACCTCGCTGGCCCTCGGGGACGCGCTCCGGGCGGTGGCGCTGCCCTGCGTCGAGGTGCACCTCTCGAACGTTCACGCCCGTGAGCCGGAGCGCCGTGTGAGCCACGTCGCGCCCGCCTGCATCGGCACCGTCTCCGGCTTCGGACCCCTGAGCTACGTCCTTGGCCTTCGCGGGCTCCTCGACTATCTGTCGGCCCACGACGCGGCGCGCTGAGCGGGCCCCGCCGTGGGGTAATCAAGGAAGACGGGACGTGTGATGGAGATCGACCTCGACCAGCTCCGCGAGCTGATGAAGGCGCTGCAGGAGTTCGAGATCGACGAGCTCGAGCTCGAGCGCGGCGACGAGAAGATCAGCCTCAAGCGGGGCGGCGCGGGCAACGTCGTCGCCGCGCCTTACCCCAGGCCCATGGCGGCGGGCCCTGCGACCATCGCCGCCCCGGCTCCGGGCGCGGCCGCGGCCGTCGAGCCCGAGGGCGAGTACATCACCTCGCCCGTCGTGGGCACCATCTACACCTCCCCGAAGCCCGAGTCGCCGGCCTTCGTCGACGCGGGGCAGGACTTCACGGCCGGGCAGACGCTCTGCATCGTCGAGGCCATGAAGCTCATGAACGAGATCGAGGCCGAGTTCGCCGGCACGGTGCTCGAGGTCCTCGTCGAGAACGGCAAGCCCGTCGAGTACGGCGACCGGCTCTTCCGCGTCGAG
>JBCDGX010000818.1:0-2470 GCA_038750805.1 Myxococcota bacterium | reverse complement strand
CTCGAGGTCGCCAGCGGCACCGGTCAGCACGCGGCGTTCTTCGCCGACGCGCTGCCGCGGCTCACCTGGCAGCCCACCGATCCGAGCGCCGAGCAGCGCGCGTCGACCGCCGCCTACGTCGCGGAGGCGGGGCTCGCGAACCTCCGGGCGCCGCTCGCGCTCGACGCGCGCTCGGCGACCTGGCCGGTGGCGGCGGCGGACGCCGTGCTCTGCATCAACATGTTCCAGGTCTCGCCCCTCGAGGCCGCGGAGGGGCTTTTCGCCGGAGCCGCGCGCGTGCTCGGCCCGGCGGGCGTGCTCGTCACCTACGGCCCCTACCGGGAGCACGGCGCGCACACGAGCCCGGGCAACACGGCCTTCGATGGATCGCTCCGCGAGCGCAACCCGACCTGGGGCGTGCGCGACGTCGAGGGCGAGCTCGTGCCCCGGGCGCGGGCGGCGGGGCTCGCGCTGGCCGAGCGCGTCGCCATGCCCGCGAACAACCTGAGCCTCGTCTGGCGCCCCCTGACGTGACCCGCGCACGCATCCGCCGCGGCCCGGCGCTCATGCTGCTGGCGACGGCGCTCTTCACGCTCATGGTCGCGGCCGTGAAGGTCGCGCGGGAGGAGCTCGGCGCCCTCGAGGTGATCCTCTGGCGGACGGGCATCAGCGTGCCCGTCGCGGGGCTGCTCGCGCTTCGCGGAGGCACGACGCGCATTCACGCCAAGGCCCTGACGACGCTCCGGGTCCTCTTCGGGTTCGGCGCCATGTGCTGCTTCTTCTTCGCGACGAAGGGCCTCGACCTCGGTGAGCTCTCCGTCGTCAGCCGGCTCCAGCCCGTGCTCGTCGCGATCCTCGCGCCCCTCGCGCTCGGCCAGCGCGAGCGCTCGAGCGGGCGGCTCTGGGCACTTCTCGCGGCGGGCCTCGGCGGCACGCTCCTCATCTTCGTCCCCGAGCTCGACGGCGGCCCGCGCCTCCGCGGGCTCCTGCCCTACGCGGCCGCGGCCCTCGCGGCGACGACCTTCAGCGCCTGCGCGCACGTCTGCGTTCGCCGCCTCGGAGCCACGGAGGATCCCCGCGCGCTCGTGCTCTGGTTCCAGCTCGGTGCCTTCAGCCTGGCGATGAGCGTGCTCTCCGTGGCCGGGGAGGCCCCGACCCGGCTCCCGCCCTCGCATCTCTGGCTCCCCCTCGCGGCCGTCGGGCTCTTCGCGACCCTCGGGCAGATCGCCATGACCGAGGCCTACCGCACGGACCAGGCCTCGCGGGTCGCCGCGGCCAGCTACGCCGCGCCCGTCTTCGGCATGCTCGGAGACCTGGTGATCTTCGGCACCCTGCCGACGCTCTGGGCCGCCCTCGGGGCCCTCGTCGTCATCGCCGCCGGCCTCGCCTTGGTCGTCGACCGCGCGCCGAGCGCTCAGACCACGCCGGTGGTCTCGAGGTAAATCCAGCTCAGCCAGCCGACGAACACCGCGAGGAGCACGCCGCCCTCCCAGCGCGTGATGCGCTGGTAGGGCCGGAGCATCCGCGGGAGCACGAAGAGCAGGACGCCCACGCCGATCATCACGGGGAAGTCCCGCGTCAGCACGCTCTCCTCCACGGGGCCCGGCCGGATGATCCCGGGCAGGCCGAGCACGCCGAGGGTGTTGAAGAGGTTCGAGCCGATGACGTTCCCGACGGCGATCTCGTGCTCGTTCTTCTTCGCCGCCACCACCGTCGCCGCGAGCTCCGGGAGGCTCGTGCCGAAGGCGACGATGGTCAGGCCGATCACCAGCTCGCTCACGCCGAAATGCCGCGCCACCGTGGTCGCGCCCCAGACCAGCCCCCGCGAGCTCACGAGCAACACGGCCAGACCGACGAGGAGCCAGAGCAGCGCGACGCCCGTGCTCATGCCGCTCGGGATCTCGTCGCCCTCGTCGGGAGCGTCCCGCTTCCGGAGCCCGTCGCGCACCACGAGCGCCACCATGAGCACCATGCCGGTCAGGAGGATCGTCCCGTCGACGCGGTCGAGGGTGCGGTCGAAGAGCAGGAAGCCAGCGAAGAGCATCACGCCGATCATCGTCGGCAGCTCCCGGCTGAGCACGTGCTGGGGCACCTGAAGCGGGCTGACGAGCGAGGCTACGCCCAGGACGAGCGCGACGTTCGTGATGTTCGAGCCGATGGCGTTGCCCACGCTCAGGTTCGCGGCGCCCTCCCAGGCGGCGACGCTCGACACCAGCATCTCCGGCGCGCTCGTCCCGAAGCCCACGATGGTGAGCCCGATGATCAGCGGGCTCACGCCGAGGTTCCGCGCCGTGGCGGCGGCGCCCATCACGAAGCGGTCCGCGCCCCAGACGAGGGCGGCGAAGCCTCGGCCCCGGTCCCGCCGCGGGCGCGACTTCGCGTGGAGCTCCTCACCCCCGCCGCCGCCATCGCCTTCGGCTTCGCCGCCCTCGTCTGGGGCGCGGACCGCTTCGTGATGGGCGCCGCCGCCACGGCGCGGAACCTCGGCGTG
>JBCDGX010000817.1:0-2478 GCA_038750805.1 Myxococcota bacterium | reverse complement strand
GGCGCCGGCTCGACCTCCGGGAAGAGCACGTCGGCGGCCGGGCGCTCCTCGGCCACGAGCAAGAGCGCGTCCGTGGGCGCCGCGCGCTCGGCCCCATCGGGACCGGCCGCCCCGCTCGCGAAGGCCAGGCTGAGCCCCTCGGGCGGGAGCGCCACCGCCTCGGTCACGCCCGCCGCGGCGAGCAGCGGGCCGAGGAGCTCGCCCCCGGGCCCCCGCTCGGCGACCACCCAGAACCCGTCGCCGTCGACGCCGAGCGCCGCGCGGGCGTCCGAGACCTCCGCGAGCGGCGGCCCGGCGACGAGCAGCCGCGCCCCCGGCGGCGGTCGCCCCACGGCGTAGCTGCGTCCCACGGTGCGCGGGCGAACGTAGAGCCCATGGCGAGACCCCTCGGCCGGGGCCGTGGCGACGCGGCCGAGGACCCGATGCTCGCCCGGGGGCGCGAGCGGCGCTGGGAGCGCACGCGCGGGATCGATGCGCACGAGCCAACGCTGCCCGGCGCCGCGCCCGAAGGCGCTCCGAGCGAAGGCCGGCGGCCAGCCCGCGTGCGGCAGGCCGCCCACGTCGAAGGCGCCGTCTCGGCCGGGCTCGGCGTCGGCGGCGAGCGCCGGCCCCGGCAGCACCGGCTTCAGCGTCAGATAGAAGAAGTCCCGCACGTCCCGGAGCAGGTAGCGGGGGAAGCGCATGGGCGTCATCGCCCGCACGAGCTTCCGGCCCCGCGCGCGCCACCCCCGGCTCCGGTGGATGGGCTCGTCGAACTCCATGCTCCTCCGGAGCGCCCGCCCGAGCGGCGGCGGAGGCTCTTCGGCGCGGTAGGTCCGGTAGAGCTCGAAGCCCGTGTGCCGCTGGTTCATGTCGAGGTGAAGCCCCCGCACGCACCGCGCCTCGAGCATCGCCTGGCCGAGCTGGTCGGCGCCCATGGACTCGCCCCAGAAGTAGACGAAGAAGCCCTCTTCCGTGAGGCAGAGCCCGGAGCGGTCGATGAAGGTCTGGTCCGTCGCGTCGCGCGGGGCCGCGCCCCAGTACCAGCGCTCCCAGGGGTTGTAGCGGCCGTCCTCGACCACGCTGGTCAGGTTCTGCCGGAACTCGACGATGTCGTCGGGGATCTGCCGCGTCGCCCATCCCTCGAGGTAGAAGCGGCGCCCGGGCGGGGGCGCGAGCCAGCTCCCCATGGCCACCCGGCCGTCGTCGCGGACCGCGACGGTCGCGGCCCAGGGCTTCGGCGGCAGGTAGACCTTGCCCTCGCTCATCATGCCGAACTCGCCGTGGAGCGACTGGAAGCCGCCGTTGAAGCCGGCCACCACGCGGCGAAGCGTCGCCTCGTCCCGGGGTATGCGTCCGGGGCCCGTCGCCCCGGTGGCGCTCTCCGGCTCGCGGGTCCCCGTCATCACCCGGAGCTGCACCTGCCGCGCGTCCCAGACCACCAGGTAGACGCGGGCGAAGGGCCGCTCGGGATCGACCTTGAGATAGGTCGTGTAGAAGGGCCGCGGCCCGCCCGGGTAGCTGCCGACGAACTCCTCGCCGATGGCGTTCCACTCGCCCTCGCCCGGTGACGCGTCGCGCGCGAGCTCGAGGCGCGCGGGCGGCCAGCCGATATCGGGCCCGGTGCTCTCCCCGGGCGCCTCGGGGGCAAGCGCCACCGCCTCGGGCGCGGGCTCCAGGCCGAGCTCCGCGGCGATCTCGGCCTCTTCGTCCGTCGTGCTCCCCGCGATCCGGTACCAGGCGCGCTGCACGAAGTCCTTCACGGCGAAGACGCGGTTCTCGAGCCAGGCGATGGGCTCCGGGCCGACGTAGGAGAGGTCCCGCACCGTGTCGACCACCCAGGTGATCGTCCCCGGGCGTCCCTTCTCGGCGGGCTCCCGCACGAGGCGCGGGTTGTCGGGCGTCTCGCCGGGGAGGAGCGCGATGGTCGTATCGCCGCCCCCGACGAGGCGGAGCGCCAGCCCCCGCTCCGTGGGCCGTAGGCTGGCCACGTCGGCCGGCGGCTCGATGGCGAAGCGCTGCCGCCCGAGCCCCTCGCGGCGGCCGGTCTCCTGCCAGTTCCCGATCCCGTTCTGGAGCTGCTCCCGGCCCGACCACGCTGCCGTCAACGCCGGGTCCTCGCCGCGCAGATCGACGAGCACGAGCGCCGTGACCTTGCCGTCGACGCGGGTCAGAAAGGCCGCGCCCTCCTCGCCGAAGGCCACGGGGACCCCCTCGTCGGCGCTCCCGGATCGGGTGAGGTTGGTCAGGTTCCGCACACCGAGCACGTCGCGTCCCTCGGCGGCGAAGCGCACGTCCGCGTAGTAGAGGTCCGCCGGCGCGCCCTCTTCGGTCACGCCCCGAAAGAGCGCCGAGCGATGGCGAAGCGGCCCGCCCTCGCCCCAGAAGAGCACGTCCGCCGGGTCCACGCGGACCTCGTCCTCGACGGCCCGGGAGAGCGCCTCGGCGGCGGAGCGGCCCTCGGCGTAGCCGCCCGCCGTGGCGACGAAGGCCCCGATC
>JBCDGX010000816.1:0-2488 GCA_038750805.1 Myxococcota bacterium | reverse complement strand
GTCGCCGTGGACGAGGCCTTGCTCGTGAAGATGGGCGAGCGCCGCGGCGAGACCGCGAGCCAGCGCGAGGGTCTCGTTCGGTCGTGCGTGCGGCCCCCACTCGCGCACCGTCGGACCGGCCACAAGCTCGAACGCGATGAAGTGCTCCCCGTCCTGGCCGCCCACGTCGTAAATGCGCGCGACGTTCGGATGGGCCAGCCGCGCCGCGCTACGTGCTTCCTCCAGCGCTGCCGCGCCCGCCGGAAGGAACTTCAGCGCGACGTCCCGTTCGAGGCGCGCGTCCCGCGCCCGGTACACGGTTCCGTAGCCCCCGGCTCCGAGGCGCTCCTCGATGCGATAAGGCCCCACGAACGCGCCCAGGCGCGCATCGGCCGTGGGCAGGGGCGGTGCGTGCGCCACCTGTCGAAGGACCGCGTCGAAGCTGTCGCTGGTCGTGCCCATGCGGAGGGTCCGGCCATCACCTCGACGGGGACGGGGCCGGAGAGCACCGGCGGGCCGCGTCGCGAAGCCTCTCCTTGATACGATCGAAGCGCTTCCGGCAGCGCGCCGCCGCCCGTGCGCGCTCGTCGGGAGCGAGGGGCCGCTCGGCGAGCACCTCCGCGACCTGCAACCACGTCATGCCGCGGTCGAGGCGGAGGGTGAGCAGTGCTTGAGACGCGGGATCGAGCTCGGCGCGCAAGCGGGCGAGGAGCGCCTTGTTCTCGGTCTTGAGGTGCGGCTGCGTGGACACCCGAGGCTCGCGCACCAGACGCAGCTCGCGGGTGGTATCGAGCCGAAGCGGTACGCGACGCCGGCGGAAGTTGAAGGCGGCGTTTCGTGCCACCGCATAGGACCACGTCCGAAAAGACGAGCGCCCCTCGAAGCCGGGGAGTCCGCGCACCATCGCCTCGCAGGCCTGCGCGAACACCTCGCGGGCGTCCTCTTCGTCGCGAAGGAGCACGGCGACGAAGCCGAGTAGCTCCGGCCCATAGCCCTCGACGAGAAGCGTGAGCGCGCGCTGATACGCCCCAGCCGCGTGGGCGTCGCGGAGGGCCGCTTCCAGGACCTCGGGCTGCCCACACTCCCCGTTCACGGAGTTCACGCTACCGGCCACAATTCGCCGTGTCGAGGCGCGGGTCCGGCGTCCGGCGCGTTCTTTTTCGGTCACACTCCGTGAGCCGCGTGTCCACCTCGTATGGCACTCCACCGCCCCCTCGCGCTCTTCGTCGTCGCCTGCGCCTGCGCCGCCCCGCCCGCAGCCACCCCCCCGGACGGCTCGCTCGACGCGTCGACGGAAGGTTTCCCCGATGGGGGTCCAGAGGACGCGATCGTGGCCGCTTCGCCCACGGTTCGCGCAGCGGGAAGCTGCGATGGCCTCGCGGGCTACGGAGAACACGCCGCAGGCTCGCCGGCCCTCGATTGGTCCCGCGTGCACGGGAACGTGCGCTTCTTCGGGCTGCACCGGGACCCCTTCGCGGTCGACGTCGCGCTCGTCGGGGCGCTGGGCGGTGAAGGCGCGCAGCGAGGTGAGGTCCGCGGCGACGCGGCCGGCTTCGAGGCCTACGCCACGGACGGCCCCGAGACCTGCTTCGTCGGGAGCTGGCCCGCCGCCTCCCCCCCGCCGAGCGCCATCGATCCGTCGGTGCAGTGGGCAGCGCCGGGGGTGCCCTTCGCGCTGGCAGACGCCGCCGAGCACGTGATCGTGGATCTCCGGAGCGCCCCCGAGGGCCCGGCTCTCGAGGCCTTCCTGAGCTCGATCGTGCGCGAAGCCGTCGCAGGCGAGGTGCTCCTGGAGGTCGAGGCCCGGGTGTTCGACGGGATGAGAGACGAGGCGTGGGCCCCCTTCTTCGTCGGAAGGGAAGGCGTATATCGGTCGACGGTCGGCAGACGCCCGCTCGCATTCAGGGGCACGGGGCGATCGGTCGGCCTCGGGTTCCTCGTGGGCGACCGCCTCGCCCCCGCAGCCGCCCGTCTCGTGCTGGCACTTCGCACGGCCGGGCCCGCACGCATTCTCGGCCAGCCCGTGCCCACCCGCGTCGCGGAGACGCTGACCGTACCCGCCGCCGAGGGCGGCTTCGCCTTCCGCGCGCTGCGGCTCCGAGACGCGGAAGGGGAGCTCCTTCCCGATGTCGTGCCCGCTGACGTTCCCTTCGACACCATGGCGCCGATGGACCTGGAGGCGCGCTTCCTCGCGAGCGTCGGCGCGCCGGCCGCGCCTCTCGATGGAGCGGCGAACCGCGGGGGGCCGCTCGGGCTACCGGCGGAGACCCGCTTTCTCGACACCGACCGACACGAGGGCACGCGGCAGGCCGCGCTCATCGCCACGCACGCCGCCGCCACGCTCTTCTTTCCCTATTGGGACGTCGTCACGTCCGACCGCGACGCGCGCCTCGAGGACGCCCTCGCGCTCCCGGCCGACGAGGGGGAGAGCGAGGCGGAATACGGCTTCCGCTCGCTGCGCTTCTTCTCGAACGCGCTCGAGGACTCCCACGGCATCACCTGGTTCGCG
>JBCDGX010000815.1:0-2490 GCA_038750805.1 Myxococcota bacterium | reverse complement strand
ACGGCCGGCAACTCCTCGCCGCTGAACGACGGCGCGGCGGCCGTCCTCGTCGCGAGCGAGGCCTGGTGCGAGAAGCACGGCATCACGCCCAAGGCGCGCATCGTCTCGAGCGCGAGCGCCGGCGTGCACCCCAACGTGATGGGCACGGGGCCGATCCCCTCGACGCGGAAGGCGCTCGCGAAGGCCGGCTGGGGCGTGGACGAGCTCGACGCCATCGAGCTGAACGAAGCCTTCGCGTCGCAGAGCCTGGCGTGCATCCGAACGCTCGGTCTCGACGCCGAGAAGGTGAACGTGAACGGCGGGGCCATCGCCCTCGGGCATCCCATCGGCTGCAGCGGGGCCCGCGTCGTCGGGACGCTGATGAGCGTCATGGCGCAGCGGGACGCGGACAAGGGCCTCGCGACGCTCTGCATCGGCGTCGGTCAGGGCCTCGCCGTGACCTTCGAGCGCGTGCGCTGAGCCGCCGCGCTCGGACCGGGAGCGTCACGGGAGCTCGTAGCAATAGGTCGTGCGGACGCCGTCCTCGGAGAGCTCGAGGGTGCGCCCGTCGAAGCCGATGTGCCGGACGCTCTCGAGCTCGCAATGCGTCCCCGGCACCCAGGCGTTGGCGCAGCTCACGACCTCGAGCTCGGCGCCGTAGGAGCGCCTTCGCCATTCGTAGCGCTCCTCGCGGCCGCCGTCGTAGACGTGGCGCGAGAGCCCCAGCCAGGTCGGGTCCTGGCGCTCGCGCCCGGCGGGGCGCGGCACCCAGCCCGGCGCGCCGTACTCGAAGACGTGGCACTCGGCGTCCCGCGGTGGCTCGAGCTCACCCGGCGCCGGGCATCGCGACGCGACGCAATCCCGATAGACCTCCGTCGGCGCCAGCTTCCACGAGGTCATCTGGCATCGTTCGTCGACGCGCCCCTCGGCGGTCCGCGTCCGCCGGCGGATCGCGTCGAAGGGCGGCTGGGGACCGAGCCATTCGGTCACCGTGGTCTCCGCGCCGCGCTCGGTGACCTCACGGCGCGGCTGCCCCTCGGCGTCGAGCCAGCGCGTGGTGATGGCCACGGGCTCGCCGAGGCGCCCGTTCTCGACGCCGCGGACGATGCCGTCCGGGCTCCAGCGGCTCGGATCGTCCTGCCAGTAGAGCCAGGTCCGCACCTGCGTCGGCGCCACGGGCTCCGTGCGCGAGGCCATGAGGAAGTCGAGGACGTTGCTGCCCTCCGGGCTCCGCCCCCATGTTCGCTCGATCACCCAGCGCGCGTCGCCGACCTCGAGCTCCGCGCGGTGGTGGCCGAAGAATGGGGGCTCGGTGGCCGAGCGTACGGGCCGGGGCGGCCGGCCGATGCGGGCGGGCCAGGGCGCCGTCGGCGGCGCCGCGTCCAGGCCGCAGCGCAGCTTGGGCGAGCTCTCCGCGAGCGCGTCGGTCTCGGTGAGCGCCGGCGGTACGGAGGTGGGCGCGAGCGAGGTCCCGCACGCAGCGAGCACGAACACGACGACGATCCCCCGCACGATGAGAGAGTGTACCGAGGCGTCTCTCGAGGCCCATGGCCACCGACGGACGCCGTCACCACGCGAGAGAAGCACGATGACGAGCCCACGCTACGACCGGATCGGTGCCGGCTACGCGCGCACCCGGCGGGAGGACCCGGACCAGCGCGCGCGCATCCACGCCGCCCTCGGGGACGCCGCGACCGTCGTGAACGTGGGGGCGGGCACGGGCTCCTATGAGCCGACGGACCGGCACGTCGTCGCCATCGAGCCGAGCGACGTAATGGCCGCGCAGCGGGCGCCCTCGCGCGTGCCCGCCATTCGCGCGAGCGCCGACGCGCTGCCCCTCCGCGACGGCTCCGTCGACGCGGCCATGGCCGTCCTGACACTTCACCATTGGGACGACGCACGCGAGCGGGGCGTCCGCGAGCTCCGGCGCGTGAGCCGGGGGCCCGTGGTCATCGTGAGCTACGACGGCGACGTGAGCGGCGAGATGTGGCTGATGGCGGACTACCTCGTCGAGGTGGGCGAGATGGACCGCCGGATCTTCCCGAAGCCCGAGCGCGTCGCCGAGTGGCTCGGTGGAGACGTGCGCATCGAGCCGCTGCCCATTCGCCGGGACTCGCCGGACTGGAACCTCGGCTCCTTCTGGGCGCACCCCGAGCGCGTGCTGGACGCCGACGCGCGGAACGCGACCTCGGGCTTCGCGCGGCAGGCGCCGGAGGTCGTCGAGCGCGTCGTAAGCGACGTCCGGCGGGACCTGGACGACGGCACCTGGGACGCGCGCTACGGGCACCTGCGAACGCTCGACGCCCTCGACGTCGGCCTCCGGCTCATCGTGGGGATGCCCGTCTAGCAGACAGCACGAAGAACGCTCGCGTTCTTCGTGCTGCCTGCCCCGTGCCCGTGCCCGTGCCCGTGCCCGTGCCCGTGCCCGTGCCCGTGCCCGTGCCCGCGAATCAGCGGTCGCAGTTCTTGATGAGCGCGACGAGCATCGAGACGACCTGCTCCAGCTGTCGT
>JBCDGX010000814.1:0-2494 GCA_038750805.1 Myxococcota bacterium | reverse complement strand
GAAGGACCCCGTGAGCTGACGCGCCGCGCCCAGGGCCCCGCGCGGTACGATGGCCCATGGCCGCCCTCCCGAGCTTCCCCGAGGATTTCAACCTCGCGCACTACTACCTCGACGCCCGCGTCGAGGAGGGCCGGGGCGACCGCGTCGCCGTGGCCGTCGGCGACGAGGAGCGCACCTACGCGGAGGTGCAGGCGCGGGCGAACCGCGTGGCCGACGCGCTCCGCGCCCGCGTCATCGGCTCGGACGATCGCGTGCTCATGCTGCTCTACGACGGCTTCGAGTTCGTCGAGACCTGGTTCGGGCTCCTCAAGGCCGGCGGCGTCTTCTGCATGGCCAACCCGCTCGGGACCGCGGCCGACTTCGCCTACCTGCTCGCGTACACGCGCTGCCGGGCCGTCGTCGCCGACGCGGCGGTGATGGACCGCCTCGCGCCGCTCCTCGCCGATCACCCCGAATGCCACGTGCGCTGGGTCGTCGGCGACGGCGAGGCCGGCGACGCCTTCGAGGGCTGGGAGCGCTTCGAGGACGCCCTCGCCGACGCGAGCCCCGAGACGCGCACGGCCAAGACCTCCCGCGACGACATCGCCGGCTGGCTCTTCACGAGCGGCACGACGGGCAAGCCGAAGGGCGCGGTGCACCTCCACCGGCACTTCGCCTTCAACACGGAGGTCTTCGCGAAGCGCACGCTCGGCCTCCGCTCGGATGACGTCTTCGTGAGCGTGAGCCGCCTCTACTTCGGCTACGCGACGGGCACGAACCTGATGTTCCCCTTCGCCGTCGGTGGCAAGGCCGTGCTCTTCCGGGAGAAACCCACGGCGGATCGCCTCTTCGACCACATTGAGAAGCACGGCGTGACCGTGCTGACGAACGTCCCGGCGATGATCCGGCAGATGGTCGACGCCGAGCGCGAGGTCGATCTCTCGACGGTGCGCATCGCGCTCAGCGCCGGCGAGGCCCTCCCGCCCGAGCTCTACGCGCGCTGGAAGGAGCGCTTTCCGAGCGCCGAGCTCTGCGACGGCATCGGCTCGGCGGAGATGTTCCACATCTTCATCACGAACAAGCCCGGCGACGTCACGCCGGGGAGCCTCGGGCGCATCGTCGAGGGCTACGAGGCCCGCGTCGTCGGCCCCGGCGGCGAGGACGTCGCGGAGGGGGAGATCGGCCGGCTCCACATCGCCGGCGATTCGACGGCGCTCTGCTACTGGCGCCGTCAGGACGCGAGCCGGGACACCTTCCAGGGCCGCTGGTGCATCACCCAGGATCTCTTCCGCCGCGACGCCGAAGGGCTCTTCTGGTACGCGGGGCGCGCCGACGACATGCTCAAGGTGCGGGGTCAGTGGGTCTCGCCGCTCGAGATCGAGGACTGCCTGGCGACGCATCCCGCCGTGCGCGAATGCGCCGTCGTGGGCATCGCCGACGACGCGGGGCTGACCATCCCGAAGGCCTTCGTCGTGCTCCGCGAGGGACGCGAGGCCTCCGAGGCCCTCGCCGCGGAGCTCCAGGAGCACGCGAAGACCACGCTCACCCGCTACAAGTTCCCCCGGGAGGTCGCCTTCCTCGGCGAGCTCCCGCGCAACGACCGCGGCAAGGTGATGCGCCGCTCGCTCCGCTGACGCCGCCCATGACCAATGCCCCCGAGACCCCGCTCAAGCTGGCGGAGATGACCTACGAGGAGGCCGAGGCGCAGAAGGGCGCCCTCGCGCTCCTCCCCACCGGCGCGACGGAGGCCCACGGCCCGCACCTGCCCCTGATGACCGACGTGATCATCAGCGAGGAGGCCGCGCTCCGGACCGCGCGGGCGCTCCGCGCCGAGGGCATCGCCGCCGTGGTGCTGCCGCCCGTGGCCTACGCGGTTACGGAGTACGCGGCGGACTTCGGCGGGACCATCAGCGTGCGCGAGGAGACGACGCGGGCGCTCGTGGTGGACGTGATCCTCGGCGCCGAGCGCGCCGGCTTTCGCGGCACGGTGATCATCAACGCCCACCTCGAGCCGGAGAACATCAGCGCCCTCGAGACCTGCAAGGCCGAGGCGAGCGACCACGGCGCTCATTGCGTCTTCCCGAACATCGTCCGGCGCCGCTACGCCGAGCGCCTCGGCGAGGAGTTCAAGAGCGGCGCCTGCCACGCGGGCAGCTACGAGACGAGCCTCGTGCTCGCGGCCCGCCCGGAGCTCGTGAAGCGCGGGCGCATGGCGGGACTCCCGCCGAACCCGACCTCCCTCGTCACCGCCGCCCGCGAGGGCAACACGACCTTCAAGAAGGCCGGCGGCCACGAGGCCTATTTCGGCTTCCCGGCCGACGCGAGCGCCGAGGAGGGCGAGGCCCTCTACGCCGAGCTCGTGCGCATCTACGTCGAGGGCGCGAAGACGCTCCTCTAGCAGGCTCCGCTCGCTGCGCTCTCCACCGCGTCGCGCACGACGCACGAGCCCCCGAGCCACACCAGCTCGTCGTAAATGGTCCAGATAGCAAGAGCGAGCTGTAGCGACAGGGTGGTG
>JBCDGX010000813.1:0-2506 GCA_038750805.1 Myxococcota bacterium | reverse complement strand
TTCGGGATCACCGGCACCGCCCGCGCCGAGCTCACGCAGGGGACGGTGCAGCTGGAGCGCGCGGAGGGGGACCTCCGCCAGCTGACGGTCGTCCTCGACCAGCTGGCTCCACCCCGAACGCACGGTGAGGAGCTCACGGAGTTCGTGGTCTGGCTCGTCGAGTTCGAGGGCGAGGAGGAGGGCCCGCCGACCCGCCTCGGGACCCTGCGCTACGACGCCGACGCGGCGTCCGGGAGCTTCGGAGGGACCACCGCCGCGGCCACTTTCGTCCTCCGGATCACCGCCGAGGTGAGCGCCGAGGTCGAGGCCCCGAGCGACCTCGTGATCGCCGAGCGCCGCGTGACGCCGCGGCGCCCGGAGGACCGCCCGATGCGCGAGACCCCGCCCCCGGACGGCGCACGCCCACCGCAACAGGGGCCGGCCCAGGGCCCGCTTCCGGGCAGGCTGCCGCCGCCGCGGCGCTAGGAAGAAGCCCCCCCGGGGGGCACACTAGGCTCGGTGCGTAAGGCCGCCGGGCCGCATGGAGAGGACGAAGAGTTCATGGCCGACACCGGAGATCTCAAGAAGGGCTTCAAGCTCCTCATCGACGGAGCCCCCTGGCAGGTGGTCGAGGCGCAGTTCGTGAAGCCCGGCAAGGGCGTGGCCTTCTTCCGCACGAAGCTGAAGGACATGCAGACCGGCCGCGTGATCGACCGGACCTACCGGAGCGGCGAGAAGCTCGACAAGGCGGACACGGAGGAGCGCACGATGCAGTACCTCTACGCCGAGGGCGACGATTACGTCTTCATGGACAACGAGACCTACGACCAGATGCGCATCACGAAGGAGCAGCTGGGCGAGAACGCGCTCTACCTCCTCGACAACACGAACGTCGACGTGATGCTCTTCGAGGGTCGCCCCATCGGCATCACGCCGCCGACCTTCGTGGAGCTCCAGGTCACGGAGACCGAGCCGGGCTTCAAGGGCGACACGACGAGCAACGTGCAGAAGCCGGCGACGGTCTCCACGGGGCTCGTGGTGAACGTGCCGCTCTTCGTGAACCAGGGCGACACGCTGAAGGTCGACACGCGCACCGGCACCTACGTCGAGCGCGTGAAGAAGTAGCGTTGGCCTCGGCCGCGACGCTCGCCGAGCTCCCGGGCTCCGGGCCGAGCGACGTCCTGCTCGAGGGGCGGGTCGTCGATGGCGCCGAGGGCACGCTCACGCTCCTCGACGCCACGGGGGCGCGCCGCGTCGCGCTCGCCGCTCCCGAGGAAGACGCCGCGGCCCACGTGGGGGCGTGGGTGCGCCTCGGCGCGCGCTGGACCGGCGAGGCGCTCGAGGCCGGCCGCGTGCTCGAGGCGCATGCCCCTCGCGCACCCTGGCCGAAGGCCGGAGGCGACTGGGCCTGGCTGCGCGACGAGGCGGGCCGGCGCCTCGGGCATCTCCGGCTTCGGGCGCGGCTCAAGGACGCCGTGCGCGCCTTCTTCGCCGAGGGCGACTTCCTCGAGGTCGACACGCCGGCGATGGTGCCGAGCCCGGGCCTCGACCTGCACCTCGACGCCTTCGGCGTGACGGGCACGGACGCGCCGCGCTGGCTGATCACGAGCCCCGAGTACCAGCTCAAGCGCGTGCTCGCCGGCGGCGTGCCGCGCGTCTACCAGCTCGCGCGCTGCTTTCGCCGGAGCGAGCGGGGGCCACTCCACGAGCCCGAGTTCACGATGGTCGAGTGGTACCGGGCCTTCGCCGGGAGCGAGGCCGTCATGGCCGACACGGAGGCCCTCGTGCTCCGCGTGGCCGAGGCCGCGACGGGGAGCGCCGGGCTGCCCGGGCGCGAGGGGCCCGTGGACGTCACGCCGCCCTGGGAGCGCCTCAGCGTCGCCGAGGCCTTCGCCCGCCACGCGCAGGTGAGCGCCGACGCCGCACTGGCCGCCGGCGAGGAGACCTTCTTCCGGGTGCTCGCGACGGAGATCGAGCCGAAGCTCGGCCGGAGCCGCCCGGTCTTTCTGACCGGCTGGCCGGCCTCCATGGCGTCCCTGGCGCGCCTCGACACGGAGGGCCGCGCCGACCGCTTCGAGGCCTACGTCGACGGCATCGAGCTCTGCAACGGCTTCGGGGAGCTCGTCGACCCCGTCGAGCAGCGCACGCGCCTCGAGCGCGACCTGCGTGATCGCGCGGCGGCGAAGCTACCGGCCTACCCCATCGACGAACGCTTCCTCGGCGCCCTCGAGGAGGGCCTCCCGCCGAGCGGCGGCAACGCCCTCGGCTTCGACCGGCTCGTGATGCTCGCCGCGGGCGCCGATTGCCTCGCCGACGTGCTCGCGGTCCCCGCCGAGCGCCTCTGAAGGCTCAGCGGTAGCCGGGCGGCGGCGGCGGCACCCCGCCGGGCTCCGATGCGCGCTGCCCGCGCTCCCCCTGGAGCGAGAAGTTGTGCTCGGCGGCCTCCCGCTGCGCGCGCACGATGGCGAGCTGGTCGCGGTGCGCGCGGAGCTCCTGGAGCGCCTCGGCGTAGCGCGGCCGCGCGTCG
>JBCDGX010000812.1:0-2525 GCA_038750805.1 Myxococcota bacterium | reverse complement strand
CGCCTCCACCGGCCCTCCATCTTCCCGCGGGCCCTCCTGCTCAACGCCGCCGCGGTGGTCGCCTTCGGCAGCGTGCTCTTCGTCGGGGGGGAGGCGGTGCTCGCCTGGCCCCTCGGCGCGCGGGTCGCCGGAGGCGCGCTCGGCCTGGCCCTCATCGCCGGCCTCTACGCCATCAGCCCCGTCCGCCGCACCCCCCGCCCCGCGCCCGCCGATTGACAGGGCCGAAGGGGCCTGGGAGTACGTCGCGCCATGGACGACGCGCGCCCCGACCTCGACGCCCCGTGGTGCCTCGGCAGCGCGGCCTACGCCGAGCTCCGCTCCGAGCTCGAGGCCCTCGGCCCGAAGACGCTGGTCGAGTTCGGCAGCGGCGCCTCGACCATCGCGCTCAGCCAGGACTTCCCCGGGCTCACGATCCTCTCCATCGAGGCCGAGCCCACCTACCTCGAGAAGACCCGGAGCGGATGCAGCGACGCCGCCCAGGTCACCGTGGAGCATCGCGAGCTCGCCTGGCAGCGCCACGGCGGCGCGCCCTTCCTCAGCTACCGCGTCGGCGGCTTTCCCGAGTCCGTGGACGCGGTGACCGTCGACGGCCCGCCCCATTGGACCCGCGGCGGGCGCGAGGCCTGCCTCTACCAGGTGGCCGGCCGCCTGCGCGTCGGCGGCCTCGTCTTCCTCGACGACTACCGGCGCCGCGGCGAGCAGCGGGCCGTGCAGCATTGGCTCTCGGCCTTCGAGGGCGCCTACCGCCTCAAGCGGGTCATCCGCGAGAACGACCACGTCGCCGTGCTCGAGAAGGTCGCGGACCACGGCGAGCCGCGCCACGGCGGGCTCACGGCCCTCGAGCTTCGCGCCAACGCCCTCGCCCAGCCGGTGCTGGCGAGGGTTCGCTCCCTGGCGCTCGGGCTCCGGGGCGCGCCCTGAGCACGGCCGGCCATCGGCGCATCGCCTATTTCGTGCACGGGCGCGGGCGGGGGCACGCGGCGCGCGCGCGGGCCATCACGCGACGCCTCGAGGCCGACGGCCACGCGCTCGAGCTCTTCTCCGGCGGAGACGCCCTCGAGCTCCTCGGGGACCTCGACGTGCGCGAGGTGCCCATCGTCGGCCAGGGGCTCCGCGGTCTCGGCGCCTTCCCCGTGCGCTTCGCCGCCGACCGCGCGGCCTTCCGGGCCTTTCGCCCGGACCTCGTGATCAGCGACTCGGACGCCCCCTCGACGCTCCTCGGGCGGGCCCTCGGCCTCCCGGTCATCGCCCTCGGCCACGGGCTGCTCTTCGGCCATGCCGTGCTTCCGGCGGGGCTGCCGAGGGCGCCGGTGCTCCGCGAGAAGGCGAAGGGGGCCGTCGCCGCGGGCCTCGCCTGGCGGAAGGTCATCGTGAACTTCACCGAGCTCCCGCTCGCGACCTCGGACAGCGTGCTGGCGCGGCCGGACCTGCGCGACGGGCTGAGCCGCTCGGATCGCGACGAGGGCTTCCTCCTCTGCTACTTCCGCGACGCCAACGCCCACGAGGTGCTGAGGCTCTTGACGCAGACCGAACGGCACGTGGTGTGCTACACCGAACGTCCGGTCCCACCAGGCGTCGAACGCCGCCCCCGCTCGGCCCTCGAGTTCGCGGACGCGCTCAATCGCTGCCACGCCGTGGTCGCGTCGGCGGGCAATCAGCTCATCAGCGAGAGCGCGATGGTCGGCAAGCCCATGTTCGCCGTGCACGCGCGGGGGGACGACGAGCAGGCCATGAACTGCGCGCTCCTGAAGGCCGCGGGCCTCGGCGACGCCTCGCCCGTGGACGCGGTCACTCTCCCCCAGATCGAGCGCTTCCTGCGCATGCCCCGCGGGCCCGGCGACGCCTCGCGGGAGCGCCTCCGGGCGATGACGCCGGTGAGCGAGGCCATCGCCCAGCTCGTGCGCGCCGCGCCGCGGTGCGTGCCGCGGATGGGCCGAGGCCTCCTCGGTCGATGAGCCCCGCCGGCCGGTCCCATCGGGTAGCCTCGGCGCCATGATCCCCCGCGTCCTCGTCCTCGCGCTCCTCGCCGCCTGCGCCTCCCGTCCCGACGCCGCGCCCGCCGAGAGCGGCGAGGAGACAGCGACCTCCGGCGGCGAGACCGCGCCCCTGCGCGCGACCATCCCCGTGCCGGTGCCCGCGCCGCCGGTGGCACGGGAGGCGCTCTCCGCGGAAGCCCGGACGCTCTGGACCCGGGTCGAGGAGACCGTCGCGATCCGCCCGCCGGACCCGCCCACGGACGGCACGCTCGAGAGCGTCAACGCCTGGGCCCAGAGCGTGTTCGCGGCGTGGGTCGACCGGCGCGGGGAGGCCACGCGCGCGCTGGAGGCGCTCGGCGAGGCCGTCCCCGAGGCCCCGGTTCACGAGCGCGTCGTCGGCGCGGCGCTCTACGGCTACGCGCTCGAGGACTTCGCGTCCGGCGTCCGCGGCGCGCCCATCCCGGAGGAGATCGCGACGGACGCCGAGCTCCTCGACATCTACGAGGGCGCCCTCGAGGAGCAGGTGGGACCGCTCGCGCGGCAGGCCTT
>JBCDGX010000811.1:0-2538 GCA_038750805.1 Myxococcota bacterium | reverse complement strand
CCGGTCTGGATGCAGGAGGGCATGGCGCGCTTCCTCGAGCGCCGCTGGCGCGAGCCGTCGCCCCGGCTCGTGCTCGCGCCCGCGGCCGCCGGGCTCCTCGAGCGCCGGCGGCGCGAAGGCAGCCTGCTCCGCTTCGAGCAGCTGCATCCCTCGATCGCGCTCCTGCCCTCCCAGGAGGACGCGGCGCTCGCCTTCGCCCAGGTCGCCACCTTCGTCGAGCGTTACCGCGCCCGCTTCGGTGCCGAGGGGCTCCGCGCCGTCGTCGGTCGCGTGGCGGAAGGCGACGGCGCGCGCGAGGCGTTCGCAGGCGTGGCGGAGGAGAGCTTCGCCGCCCTCGAGCGCGACTGGCGGCGCACGCTCGAGCGACGCGGGGCGGTGGCCGGGGAGACCCGGTCCATCGCGGAGCTGCGTTTCCGGCGCGGCGAGGCCGACGGGGCCGAGCTCGATCGGGCGGAGCTCGAAGGCGCGACGGCGCTCCCCGACGGGGCGCGCCGCGCGATCCGCCTCGGCGACCTGCTCTGGACGCGTCGCCGCCACCGCGCCGCGGCCGTCGAGTACGGACGCGCGCACGCGCTGGTGCCGGAGGATGCGATGGTGGCGAGCCGCTTCGGACGCGCCGCCCTCGAAGGGGACGATGCGGAAGGCGCCCGCGCGGCCCTCGAGCCCCTCGCCGAACGTCAGGAAGACCACGCACCGACCTGGAGCCTGCTGGCGCGGGCGAGGCAGCGGACCGGCGACGGCGACGGCGCGCGCCGGGCCGCCCGCCGCGCGCTCGCCCTGAACCCCTTCGACCCGCTCCCCCATTGCGTGCTCGCCGAGGTCGCCGAAGCCACGGACGAGCGGGCGCGTGAGGACCGGGTCTGCGAGCGCCTCGGGGGCCTCGGGGCCCGCTGAAAAGGCACGGAAAAACCGTGCATGCTCGCTCGGTTGGGGTAATACGGGGATCGTGACCGAGCCGGCCCTGCAGCCCCCCCCGCAGGCCGCCCCCGAGACGGGCGAGGGGGTCGTGCGCGCGGCGCCCGAGCCCGGCGAGGACGTGGCCCGGGTGGAGCGCCTGGCGGAGGCCCGCACGGGCATCCTCCGCGAGGTCAAAAAGCGCATCGTGGGTCAGGAGGACGTCATCGAGCTCCTCCTCATCGCGCTCTTCGCGCGGGGCCATGGCCTCTTCGTCGGCGTGCCGGGGCTCGCCAAGACGCTGCTCATCCAGACGCTGGCCGACGTGCTCAGCCTCGCGTCGAACCGCATCCAGTTCACGCCGGACCTCATGCCCGCGGACATCACGGGCACGGACGTGCTCGAGGACGACCCGGAGACCGGCCGGCGGCGCTTCCGCTTCGTGCGCGGGCCGGTGTTCACGAACATCCTCCTTGCGGACGAGATCAACCGGACGCCCCCGAAGACGCAGGCCGCGCTCCTTCAGGCGATGGCCGAGGGCCGCGTGACCGCCGGCGGGCGCACCTACTCCCTCGAGGCCCCCTACCTCGTCTTCGCGACCCAGAACCCCATCGAGCAGGAGGGCACGTATCCGCTGCCCGAGGCCCAGCTCGACCGCTTCCTCGTCCAGGTCGAGGTGGGCTACCCGAGCGCGGCGGACGAGCTCGAGATCGTCCGGCGCACCACCGCGCCGCCGACGGACGCCCCCGAGGCCGTGCTCGGCCGCGACGAGATCCTCGCGCTCCAGGAGCTGGTCCCGCGCGTGCCCGTGGCGAACCACGTGCTGGCGCACGCCGTCGCCCTCGCGCGCGCGAGCCGCCCGGAAGAAGCGGGCGCCCCGGAGCTCGTTCGGCGCTACCTCGCCTTCGGTGCGGGGCCGCGAGCCAGCCAGGCACTCGTCATCGGCGCCAAGGCCCGGGCCGTGCTCGACGGACGTTTCGCCGCGGAGATCGAGGACGTCCGCGCCCTCGCCGCGCCCGTGCTCCGGCATCGCCTGGTCCCGAGCTTCCGCGCCGAGGCCGAGGGCGTCCGGCCCCTCGCTCTGGTCGAGGCGATCCTCGACCACGTGACGCCCTGAGGTGGCGCGCGTGGGGACGGGCGTGCGCGACGAGCCGGCCCCGCCTCGCGGGAGCCTGGACGCCGAGACCGTCGAGCGCGTCGCTGCGCTCCAGCTCCGCGTGGAGAAGGCCGTCGAAGGGCTCCTGAGCGGCATCCATCGCTCGCCCCATCGCGGCGCGAGCGTGGTCTTCGTCGAGCACCGGGAGTACCGACCCGGCGACGACCCGCGCCTGCTCGATTGGCGCGTCTACGCGCGTACGGATCGCCACGGCATCAAGCGCTTCGAGCAGGAGACGCAGCTCCAGGCCACGCTGGTGCTGGACCGCTCGGCGAGCATGCGCTGGGACGGCCTCACGCCGGGCCGCGGGGCTGCGAAGGACGTGCACGCGATGACGCTCCTCGGGGCCCTCGCGCACCTGCTCCATCGCCAGGGCGACGCCGTCGGCTTCGCCGCCTTCGCCGCGGACGCGCACCCCGGCGCGCTCCCCCCTCGGCGCCGGCCCGCGCATCTCGAGGCGCTCCTCGAAGAGCTCTTCGCCGACCGTG
>JBCDGX010000810.1:0-2540 GCA_038750805.1 Myxococcota bacterium | reverse complement strand
CGGGGGCGCGGAGGCGGCGCCGACCAGGGCCGCTTCCATGCGCTCCGCCATCCCGGTGTGACCGCCCCGCCGGAAGGCGTCGCGGGCCGCCGAGAGGTGCCCGAGGCGCCACTCGGCGAGGCCGAGGTACCCCCAGGCCCGCGGATGCGCCGGCTGGTCCCGCAGCGCTTCCCGGAGCTGCTCCCGGGCCGCCGCCGTCTGCCGCGTCTTGAAATAGGCGAGGCCCAGGTTCACCCGCAGCGTCGGCTCGTGGGGGTAGGCATCGACGAGCTCTTCCCAAATCTCGATGGCGCGCGGGTAGAGCCCGAGGCGGAAGTAGACCCCGGCGAGCAGGTCCTGGCTCTTCGCGTCCTGCGGCTGGAACGCCAGCGCGTTCTCGAGCTCCACCTTGGCCCCGTGCACGTCCCCCTCGAGGAGGAGCGAGCTGCCCCGGTGGAGGTGGTAGAGGAACTCGTCGTTCCGCACCGCCGCCGGGAAGCGTGCGGTCTTCTTGCGCCGCGGGGGCAGGCCGTGCCGCCCTTCGTCCCTCTCCGTCACCCCATGCCCACCGTAGGCGCCGCGTTCTCGACACGTCAACGCGCCTGGTTCGGACGCCGGGCTCGTGCCACCGTGCGCGCCGATGCGCGCGGTGACGTTCGCTCTGACGCTCGACCCCGGCGCGCCGCTCGCCGCCGACCCTCCCGCCTCCGTCGGGGCCGAGGGCGGCATCGTGGCGGCGCCGTCCTGGGTGCTGGCGGCCCTGACGTCCGTGCTCGTCGCGGGGGCCCTCTTCTTTCTCTTCCGGAGCGTCCGTAGGACGCGACGACGGCCATGAGCGATCCCGCCCCTCCCGAGAGCGCCCCGCGCAAGTCCACCGAGGGCGTGCTTCGCAAGGTCGTGCTCGCGACGGTCGCGGGCGTGATCGTGTTCGCGGTGCTCGGGATCGTCGGCGACGCCCGCGCGCTCCTCGGTCAGCTCGAGCGCTACCGCTGGGCCTTCGCGGCGGGGGGCTTCGCCCTCGCGACGGTGAACTACGTGCTCCGCTGGGTCCGCTGGGAGCTCTACCTCCGCGTGCTCGGCGTCAGCGACGTCCCGCCCGTCGCGAGCGCCCGCATCTTCACGTCCGGCTTCGTGATGAGCGTCACGCCCGGCAAGGTCGGCGAGGTGCTCAAGTCCGTTCTCCTCGAGGAGGCCCACGGCACCGCCGTGGCGCGCACGGCGCCCATCGTCGTCGCCGAGCGCCTGACGGACCTGCTCGGGCTCAGCCTCCTGACGGCCCTCGGCGCGCTCGCCGTGAGCGACGGCGGTCCCGCGGCGGCGGTCGGCCTCGGCCTCGTCGGGGCCCTCTGGCTCCTCGTCGTCGCCCGCCCGCTCGGCGAGCTCGCCCTGCGCATCGCCGCGGCCATCCCCGGCGTGCGGCGCATCGCCCCCGGGCTGCGCGTGGCCTACGAGTCCCTCCGCACCCTCGTCGCCCCCCTTCCCTTCGTGGCGGCCACGGGCCTCAGCGTGCTCGCCTGGGGCCTCGAGGGCGTCTCCCTCTGGGTCATCCTGCAGGGCTTCGAGGACCCCGGCGACGTGACCCTCCTCGAGGCCACCTTCGCCTACGGCGCCGCGACCATCGTGGGCGCCGTCGCGCTCCTCCCCGGCGGCCTCGGGCTCACGGAGGCCGGCATGACGGGCGCGCTCCTTCAGGTGGGCGCCAGCACGACCCCCGTCGCCATGGCCGCGACCATCCTCTGCCGCCTCGCCACGCTCTGGTGGGCCGTCGCCCTCGGCGTCGTGGCGCTGCTCTGGCACCAGCGCACGATGCGCGGCGCTCAGGGCGTTCCGACGGGATCCGGCGCGCCGTAGGTCGGCAGCGCCGGCGGGGGCTCCGTGTCGAGGTCGCGGTCGTCGCGCAGCCCGGCGAGGTCGCCGATGATCCAGCCCTCGTCGTCCGCGAAGACCGACTCACGGCCGAAGACCGTGTAGACCCGCACGCGGCGCCCGAGCGTCTCTTCCATGCGGTCCGGATCGCGGCGCAGGGCCACCTCGTCCACGCGCTCCACCAGCTCGCGGAAGTCCAGCACCGGGCCGCGGACGACCTCGCCGACCTCGAGGTCCGCCTTCTGAATCCAGGCGTTGAGGAGCGCCCGTCCGGGCCCCACGACCGCCACCACCTCACCGGCCTCGACGTCGCGGCCCTGGAAGACGCGATGCTCGAGCTCGCCGTGGGCGCGCCGGCTCATGGTCGGCGGGTCGTTGCGAAGCTCGTAGAGCCGCGTGTCCGCCCGGCCGTCCTCCTCGTCCACGCCGGGGATGGTCATGCGCTTCCACGCCCGGAGCGGCTTCCACGCGAGGTCGTAGACGACCTCGACGTCGTCGATCTGCCGGAACCACTCCTGGTGGACGGTCACGACGTAAACGCAGTTCTTCTTCTCGATCCGATAGCGCTCGACCACGGGCTCGCGCATGCGCGGCCCGGATCGCAGTACGCCATCGGCGAGCACCTCGCCGACGTCGGGGCGGGGCTCGCCGTCGCAGGTCGGCTAGGGGGGGGCGTCGACGCTCTCGACCGGGCG
>JBCDGX010000809.1:0-2545 GCA_038750805.1 Myxococcota bacterium | reverse complement strand
CCTCAACGCCTACGAGGTCGGGGGCGGCCTCTTCTTCGGTGGCGTTCCGGCCGACCGGACCGTCACGCAGGACACGGTCGTCGCGAGCGACCCCGAGGACGGGCTCACGCCGGACGAGACCCGGCTGACGGAGCCGGTCGGGCCGACGAGCGGCCAGCGCCAGGGCTCGGTTTTCATCGCGACCGACTTCACGTTCCCCGGCGTCATCGGCGACGGCATCCTCTTCCACTGCGGGGCGGGCTCGAACCACACGACGCTCGCCATCGACGGCGGGAACCTGACGCTCCGCGTCCAGCTCTCCGGCGCCTCGGTGAGCATGGACCCGACCCCGTACCTCGGGCAGTCCGGCACGCTCTACGTCTTCGTCGACCCGGCGGGCGGCGTCGGCGGCGCGGGTCTCTTCCGGCTTTGGTTCCGGCCGACGAGCGGCTCTCCCGTGCTTCTCATGGAGTCGACGGGGCGGACCTTCACGCAGTGGGCGTCGAACGCCGATGGCCAGTGGAGCTACGACGGCTCGACCTCGCTCTCCGGAATCACCACGACCACCGGCCTCACCGTTGCGGCGGGCCGCCTCTACTACGGCATTGCACAGCCGGGAGTTCTGCCATGACAGCGAGTTGGCCTCCGGCCGTGAAGAACGCCGGGAAGGTGCTGAGCATCGCCGGCACCGTCCTGAGCGCGGTCGTCATCATCTCGTTCGAGTTCGGAACGTTGAAGGCGCAGAGCGACCAGGATCGGCAGAACATCGAGGGAAACACGGCGGCGATTTCCGCCGTGGAATCCGAAGTCATGCAGATGAAGGTCGACAACGGGAAGATTACTGAGCGACTGAGCGGCATGGCCGACGACATCGCTCGAATCCTGGAACACGTCGAAAGAGATGGGGACGAGTGATGGATAGCATTTGGTTGAAGCTGTTCGCAGAGTTCGCGATTCCGATCGCCGGCACCATCGCGCTCGCCGTGCTCACGCCGGTCGTGCGGCACGTCGTGCGGCGCCTCGCCGACGCGCTCGACCTGAAGGAGTCGGAGCACGTCGAGCGGCTGGTCCTCGAGAAGGTCGACGAGGGCATCGCCTACGCCGAGCAGCGCGGGCTCCAGTGGACCAAGGCCCGCGGCGCGTTGCCCGACGGCGCGCAGAAGCTCGACTGGGCGCTGAAGTTCATCGGTCGCGAGCTCGACGCCGTGGGCGTCATCGACGTCACGACGCAGCGGCTGATCGACCTCATCGAGTCACGACTCGGGGACGCTCGCGCTCCGGGCGACGCCGTCGAGGGCATGGAGACGACGCAGCGCCTCCGCATGGAGCGGCTCCGGGCGAGCGTGCCTCCGGCGGTGACGGCGCTCCTCGCCTTCGTGCTCCTGGGCGGCTGCGCGGGCGCGGCGGCCGGAACGCACGTCGAGCTCGCGCGCGGCGCGGGGACGCTCATCGACGGGGCCGGCGACGCCATCGAGGCCGTCTGCACGGTCGACGCGCTCCGCGTGCACGAGAATCCGCTCCGCTTCGGCGAGCGCTGCGAGAAGACGCGCGACGCTCAGCACGTGGCGGTGGAGCTCTGGGAGCTCTGGGTCGAGCTCGGGCAGCAAGAGGACGTCGACCTCGACGCCGTGCTCGTCGTCGCTCGCCGGCTCGCGTCCGCCTACGACGAGGTGCGCACCTTCGTCGCCGACTTCGGCCGGGAGCTTCCGGCCCTCGAGGTGCCCCGATGACCGCTGGAGCTCTTCTCGCCGCCCTTGCGCGGCCCGCCTTCGAAGCCGCCGTCGGCCTCCTCGAGGCGCGCCTCGGCCGGACCCTCACCCCCGAGGAGCGCCGCGAGGCCTTCGAGCAGCTCGGCGAGAGCCCGCCCGAGAAGGCGGACCTCGGTCCCGAATGGGAGGCGGCGCTCGCCGATCTCCGTGCACGCGCGGCCGAGGGCGATGGCTGACCTGATCCCGTCCGGCGCGAAGCTCCACGCGCGGCTCTCCGGCGGCGTCCATCTCCTGGACGTCGTCGACGAGCTGCCGCGCGGGCGCGCGCGCTGGTCGGGACGCCGACCCGGGGGCGCCGACGCGGTGCGGCACCTCTTCGCTCACCACTCCGGCGCGCTCGGGCGCCCGGGCTTCGCGGGGCTGCTGGCCTCGGCGAACTACGTCATCCGGCACCGCGACTTTCCGACGGCGGCCTACGCCTACTGGGTCCCGCACCACGACGTGCACGACCACGACGGCAACCGGATCGTGTTCCTCTGCCTCCGGCCCGAGGACCGTGGGTGGCACACCGGCCGGCGCGCGAACGACACGGGCGAGGCCGTCGCGCTCCAGGGGAACACCTCGCTTCTGCCGCTCACGGCGCACCATGAGGAGTGCCTCGAGGCGCTCTTCCCCTGGTGGGCGGAGCAGCACGACCAGCCGATGGAGGAGGCCGCGGCCTGGCTCGGATGGCACGCCATCGGTGACCGGTTCGGCGGCCGCCGGAAGAAGCAGTGCCCGGGCTCCGCGGGCGAGGCCTACGTCGCGGACTACGTGCGCCGCGCCACGCTCGAGGCGCTCCCGGAGGCGGCCTGATG
>JBCDGX010000808.1:0-2564 GCA_038750805.1 Myxococcota bacterium | reverse complement strand
GAGAGAGAACGAACGCCGCATCGCCGACCTTTCGTGGACCTCAAACCTGCTCGCGGTCCTTCTGTTGAGGTGCTCACACCGAAGCTCGAAGAGACTCATACCGTCTTGGGGTCGGAGCCTGTCAAGGCTGCGGCCGCGCGTGTCCCGGACGAGGGCTCCGCGACCTGGGGATTCGAGACTTCGCCGCACGACGCGGGATCGGTAGATCGCGGGACGTCGGACGCACTGGCCGCGGTCGGGTCGACGGCTGAAGGATGCTCTGCCGCAGCGACGCCGAACGATTTTCTCGTGCCCATGGGTGCGCTCCCGAATACTCGGCGCCGAACGCGCCGGCTGTCATAGCCGGCGACCTGGAGCGGGCGTTCGAGATCGCCCGCGCGCCGTGGGCGGAGGAGGAGCGCGCGGCGGGTGCTACGCTGAGGCGTATGCCGGGCGCGTTCCGCGACGCCGATCTGCGAAGCCTCGCGCTGCACGCTGCGGTCGCCGAGAAGCTCGATGATGCCCTCGTGGAGAAGGCAGCCTCGCGGGTGCGTCTCTGGTCCGCCGAAGGACGTCCCTACGCGGCGGCTTGGCGCCGACTTCTGAGCGCGCCGCTGGAGGACCTCCGCAACGCTCTCGTCCGGGACGACGAGGAGATGCAGGCGCTGCGGTCCGCGAGCCCCTTCGCCGGCGCGCTCACTCCCGCCGAGCGGCGAGCGGTCATTCGCTCGACGCGCCGGAGTCGCGCGTGAGACGCGAAGACCTCGAGCACCTCATCCGCGCCGCGGCCACCATCAGCCAGGACGACGACATCGTCGTCATCGGGTCCCAGGCCATTCTCGGGTCGCACCCGTTCGCGCCGGAGGAGCTGCTGATCTCCGACGAAGCCGACCTCTTCCCGCGTAACCATCCGGAGCGGGCCGACCTCGTCGATGGGGCGATGGGGGAACTCTCCATGTTCCACGAGACCTTCGGCTATTACGCGCAGGGCGTGGCAGCGGATACCGCGACGCTGCCCGTGGGTTGGCAGAAGCGTCTGGTCCTTCTGGAGACGCCGGCCACTCGCGGAGCGCGTGGCTGGTGCCTCGAAGTTCACGACCTCCTGGTCTCGAAATACGTCGCGGGGAGGCAGAAGGACCTGCGCTATACCGCCGCCGCGGCGAAGGCCGCTTTGGCCGACCCGGAGCTCCTGCGTATGCGCGTCGGCGACACCACGATGGAGGCGGAGCTCCGCGGGCTCGTGCTGGCCCGCATCGATCGCGACTACCCGTAGCGGGGCGGTAACCGCCGAAGCAGGCATCGGCCGGCCCTTCGGGCGACCGGCGCCAGTCGCTCAGCGAACCGCGAACGCTACGGCCGCGAGCACCGCCGTCGCGACCGCCACGGCCACCGGTAGCCAGCGCCCGGCCCCGGCGCTCGCCCCGCGCGTGGTCAGCGAGGCGCGCGGGACCTCGGCGACCTCTTCGTCGACGGTGAAGCCGTGCTGGCTCAGCGTCGCGCGAAGCTGGTCGGCGAAGGCCGCGTACTCTTCCGACGCGAAGGGCGCCGTCGTTTGGAAGCGCGCGGCGTAGAGGCAGCGGGCGTTCTCGAAGGGCCGGAGCGCGGCCTGGCGTGTCGCCACGTCCATCCAACCGATCATCACTGCGTCCTGGCGGTCGGCGCGCACCAGCGTGAGGGCTTGCCGGGCCGTCTTGCCGCCGTCGGTGCTCACGCCTCCCGGCCCCTTGATGCCCAGGCGCATCTCGGGGTCCGTCCCGAGCACTCGGCCGCCGAGTGCGAGGAGGACCATGTCCGCCGTGTCGACGGCGTTCTGCGCCAAGAACGTGCGCTTGGCTGCGCTCGCTGGATTCGCCATGGCCACGCGAACGACGTACCCGCGCGCACACTTGACCCCGTGTGCGCCAGGCGAAGGGCGGTAGGGGAGGGCGCGCTCCAGGGGTAGAGTCCCGTTCGTCGTGCACCGCGAGCCCGACGAGTACGAGCGCGAGATGCTCGAGATCATCGAGGAGCACGGCTGGTTCAGTCAGGGCGTCTTCGACCCGGACGGCACGACGCCGAGCTGTCGCTACACGGTGGGCTTCGCGCGCGAGCCTGATCTGCCGGAGCTCATCGTGCTCGGCCTGCCCCTCGACGTGATGCACCACATGCTCTGGCAGGTCTTCGACCGGCTGCAGGACGGGGCCGTGATCCGTGAGGGCGCGGAGTGGCCTGGGCTTCTCGCCGGGGACTACGTGTGCGTCACCCGACGGGTGCCCGAGGCGCGTATCGCCGAGGCGGAGAATCACTTGGCGACATGGTATTGGCGCTACCGAGGCTACGAAGGGACGCCACCGCTCTATCAGCTCGTCTGGCCCTCGACGGGCTCCAAGCAGTACCCGTGGGACGAGGGGTGCCCGGCCGACGTCGTGGCGGCGCAGGGTCGGCTCCTCTTCGATCGTTGAGCCGGGCTCTTCGGCCGCCCGGGGAAGCGCGTCGCGGCAGCCGGTTGTCCTGGGCGAGCCATGAGCGAACCCCACGCCGCCGGGCCGAGCTCGGGCCGACGGCGTTGGGGCGGGCTGACGAAAGCAGGCGCTCGAGAGAGTGTC
>JBCDGX010000807.1:0-2593 GCA_038750805.1 Myxococcota bacterium | reverse complement strand
GCGCGACGGCGCCCCGGAGCCGGAGCCCCGCATAGCCCGCCAGGTCGCGGACTCCGTCGCCGGCCACGACGCCGCCCTCGGCGCGGACCCTCCCCACGTCGAAGGCGAGGCCGCCGAGGAAGCGGAGCGACGCCTCCTCGTCCCGCAGCCGCTCGGCCTCGACGGCGAAGCGCGCGTAGCCGACGCGGGGCACGCGAAGCTCCACGCGGCCGCCCACGGCCAGCTGCCCCTCGGCGTCCGCCGCGAAGGACGCGCCGAGGGTCAGCGCGTCGTCGCCGAAGAGCCGAAGCGAGGCGGCGAGCACGTAGGTCGCGAGGGTGCCGCCGCCGTCCCCGTCGAGCCCCGTCGGCGCGAGGAGATCGTGCGCCGTGAGCGCGAGCGCCAGGCGGCGGCTCGGGCGAAGCGCCAGGCCGAGGTCGAGGCTCGTGACCCCGGCCGCGGGCCCCCCGGCGTGCTGCCGAAGGACGAGGCCCACGCCGAAGACGCGCCGGAGCGGGGCGTAGCCGACGCCCAGCGAGAAGCGGCCCGCGTCCTCCCCCCCGAGGCCCCGGCGCCAGTCGACGCCGGCGCCCACGGCGAGCCCCGCGCCGAGGGGCGCCGCGAAGAGCAGCGCGTTGCCCTCTCCGTCAAAGGGGAGGCGGCCGTCGCTGTTGGCGCGACCCTGCACGTGAAGCGCGGCGAGCTCCCAGGTCGGCAGGAGCGGGAGCACGCCCGGGGCGAGGTCGAGCGCCCACGCTCCCTCCGGCGCCGCCCGGGAACCCACGGGGCTCGTGACGCCTCCGGTGGCGCGGCGGAGCTGCGCCGCACCGAGGGACGCCGGGAGGGCGAGGCAGAGCGCGAGGGCGAGGGGCCACGCGGCGCGGCCATCGGGACGTGCCCGCATCCCGTGCAGGCTGGCAGCGCCTCACCGCCTCGGTCAACGCGGCGCGACGGGAGGCCCCGGGAGCCGCGGCACCCGCTCAGCGCAGCGTGACGACCGTGAGGCGCTCGCCGCCCTCTTCGGACGAGCCGCCGCGGTAGCCCCGGACGTAGCGCCCATCCGCGTCGAGGTGCGCCCGGATCGCCTGACGGAGGGCGCCGGAGCCCATGCCGTGCACGATGTAGCCGGTCCCCTCGCTCGCCCCGAAGAGCCGGTCGAGGAAGGTCTCGGTCATGGCCAGCGCGTCGTCCACGCGGAGGCCCCGCACGTCGAGCGTGTTGTCCGGATGCTGGGGCCGGTCCCGCGGCGCCTCCTTCACGGTCGGCGTCGGCGCCGCCGGTGCCCGCTTGGCCCGCATCGCCGCCTTCTCCGCCGGCGTCAGCGATCGCTCGCTCACGGCGCGGAGCTCCTCCCGGTTGATCCAGAGCTTCAGGGCGCCCGCGGCGACGCGCACCTGCCCGCGCCCGGGCGCCTCGAGCACCTCGGCCTCGGTGCGCAGCCGCGGCACGAAGACGCGATCCCCGGCGGCGACCGAGGCGAGCGACTCCCCGGCCTCGACCACGGGCCCGAGCGCCGGCGCGTGCTTCTCCGCGAGGGCCGCCGCCGCGTCGATGCGCTGCTTTGCCGCCGCGAGGGCCTCCTCGTCGGCCTGCTTGCGGAGCGTCTTCCGGAGCTTTCGGAGCTCGTTGCGGGCGTCCCGGAGCTGGTCTCGGAGGCGCTTCGCCTCGTCGTCCACGGCCTTTCGGCCACGCTCGCGCATCGCCTCGAGGCGCTCCTCGATCTCCTCCCGGGCGGCCTTCGCCGCCGCGCGCTCGGACTCCACGCCGGCCTGGGCCAGGGCAAGCTCCTGGCGCTGGGCCTCGAGGCCGCGGACGAGCTCGTCGAAGGTCCGGGTGTGCTCGGGGAGCATCTCCCGGGCGGTCTGGAGGATACGCTGGGGGATGCCGAAGCGGCCGGCCACGCTGAGCGCGCTCGACGCCCCGGGCACGTCCCAATGGAGCGCGAAGGTCGGCATCATCGCCTCGACGTCGAAGCCGACGGAAGCGTTCCGGAGCCGCGGGTCCCGCGCCGCGAAGGCCTTGAGCGGCTCGTAATGGGTGGTCGTCGCGAGGGCGACGCCGCGGCGGCAGAAGGCGTCGACGAGCGCCTGCGCCAGGGCCGCGCCCTCCTCGGGGTCGGTCCCACCGGCGAGCTCGTCGAGGAGCACCATGGCGCCCTGGTCCGAGCGCTCGAGGATCGCCGCGAGGTTCGTGACGTGCGCCGAGAAGGTCGAGAGGTTCTTCTGGATCGACTGCTCGTCGCCGACGTCCGTGAGCACGGGCCGGAAGAAGCCGCAGCGGCTCCCCTCCGCCGCCGGCACCGGGAGCCCCGCGCGCTGCATGAGCGCGGCCAGGCCGAGGAGCTTGAGCGCGACGGTCTTGCCGCCCGCGTTCGGCCCGCTGATCACCAGGCCTTCGCCCGCGCGCAGCTCGAGATCGCTCGCCACCACCTCGACGCCATCGAGGAGGAGCAGCGGATGCCGGGCCGTCCGGAGCGCGACCTCCGCCCCCTCGGCGAGGGGAAGCACGTCGGCCTCGAGGTCCACGCCGAGGCGGGCGGAGGCCTGGCGGAGGTCCGCGTGGTCGAGGGACGCGGTGGCCGCGCGGAGCTCCGGGATACGCTCGAGCACCAGCT
>JBCDGX010000806.1:0-2602 GCA_038750805.1 Myxococcota bacterium | reverse complement strand
CCGGGCGGCGATGCGCCCGCACCGAGCGGCGATGCGCCCGCACCGAGCGGCGATGCACCGCCGACCGGCGCGGCGGAGGCCCCCGCGCCCGCCGAGGCCTCGAGCGGCGCACCCTGAGCGCCGGAGGCCCGACGGACGCAAAAGGGCGCGCCCCCCTGGGGAGCGCGCCCTCCGCGTCCTCCCCCGGCACGAGGCCGGGGCGAGGTGCTCAGAGCACGAGGTCCTTGAGCTTCTTGAGCGGCGTGGCGCGGAGCTTCCGGCCCGCCGGCACGTCCTTGAAGATGACCTCGCCCGTGCCCGGGTTGCGGAACTTCTTGTTCTTCGCCGCCGGGGTCTTCTTCAGCTTGAGCTTGATGATGTCCGGAATCACGAACTCGCCCGGACCACGGCGACCCAGCTCTCGCTTGATGAGGTCACGGAGCCCGTCGAACACGGCGGCGACCTCCCGCTTCGTGAGGCCGGTCTTCTCCGCGAGCTCGGCCACGATCTGAGCCTTCGTCAAACGCTTGGCAGCAGCCATTGCTCCCTCCAGTCTCTTCCTCGGCCACTCGAACAGAAACGCGCGAGCGAACCGTGCTTTGCGAGCCTCCGGTCTCTCCGTCGGGACGATTCCACGGCGGATAAGCACCGGACTCTCGCTGAGATCTCGAAACTCGTACCTTGTCGGTTCTCGTCGAGAAGAACACGAGCGCGTCGCGCGTGCGCTTCCCCGGACGCAGGAGCTGCCCAGGCCCCGCGCGCCCCCGCGCGCCGGACCCCCCGTCGCGCGGATCCCCCGCTCTCGTCGGGGGAAAAGGGTCCTCGGACCCAGGCAGGCGAATCTATGCACGCGCAAAATCGAAGCGGCAAGCGGTTTCGGCCGCTTTTCCCGAGCATCTGGGGGTCGCGAGGCGCTCACCGACGAGCCCGCCCCTCGTGTGGGGGGCGCGCGGAGGGAGGCGACGCCGGGCGCATGAGCCGTCTCGCCCGGTCCCGGCCCGGGCCCCCGCGCCTGGCAAGGGGCGCCGATGCCCAAGAAAAACGATCATGATTACGGCGCGTTGACCGACGCGATGGGCTCCGCCCGGACCCCGATCACTCGTTCGCGAAGGGCCGCGCCGCGGCGACCAGCCCATCGGTCAGGGCGTTCATGCGCCGAAGCTCCGCTTCCGTCGGATGGTCGTGGCCGAGAAGGTGGAGCAGACCGTGGGCCAAGAGAAACGTCACTTCCGCCACGATCGGGCGATCGCTTTCCGCCGCCTGCCGCCGCGCCGTATCGAGGGAAATCACGACGTCTCCGAGGAGATCCCCGGCCAGCTCACCGTGAGCGCCCTCTCGGATCGCGAAGGCCAGCACATCCGTCGAACGGTCCTTGCCGCGATAGTCGCGATTGAGCTCCCGCATCGTTTCGTCGTCGCAAAGGAGAATGGAGAGCTCCGCGTCGGGCAGCTCGAGGGCCACGAGCATGCGCTCGGCGCGGCGCCGAACCTCCGCGGGGCGGACGGAGCGACGACGGATCCCGCGCGTTCTCAAGAGCACCGGCACGGCGCCGACTATCCGCTATGCTCGCGCGGTGTTCGAGCGGATTCTCATCGCCCGCCGCGGCGAGGTCGCGGTCCGGATCGCCCGCACGTGCAAGCGCCTCGGCCTGCGTAGCGTGGCGCTCCGTGCCGAGGGCGAAGAGCCCGGCGACCTCGTCGACGCCGCCGACGACGTGAGCGTCGTTCCCGTGTCGGAGGACGGCCGCGTCTCCCCGGAAGCCATCGTCGAGGTCGCCCGGGAGACCGGCGTCGACGCGGTGCATCCGGGCTACGCCGGCGACCCCGGTCATCTCGCCCTCGCGCGCGCCCTCGAGGCCGCGGACGTCCTCCTCGTGGGGATGGACCCGGACATGCTCGAGCTCGTGGCCGAGCGCCTGGCCCTTCGGAGCGCCGCCGAGCGGGCCGGCGTCCGCACGGTGCCGGGCGCCGAGGCCCCCGTCGCCACCCTCTCCGAGGCCTACGACGTCGCCCACGCCCTCGGCTTCCCCCTGGCCGTACGCGGGGGCGCGAGCCTGGCGGGGGCGCGCGACGAGGAGATGCTCAAGGACGCCTGGGAGCGCGTGCGGGAGACCGTGCCCGAGGGCGGCCTCGGCATCGAGCGGGACCTGCCCCGCGCGCGGCGCATCCGCGTGCTCATCGCCGGCGACGCGAACGGCGAGCTCCTGCCCGTCGTCGACCGCGAGGCGAGCGTCGTCCCCGAAGGCGCGGTGATGCTCGAGGAGTGCCCCTCGCCGGAGCTCTTCTTCCGCGCGGACGGCGAGGCGCTCCGCGAGATGCTCTTCGACGCGAGCCTGCGCCTCGGCAAGGAGCTCTCGACGGCGGGCCTCGTCAGCGTGGACTTCCTCGTCGACGAGGAGGGCCGGGGATGGCTCGACGCGGCGACGCTCGGCCTCCCCGCGCTTCACGGCGCCATCGAGCGCGTGACCGGCCAGGACCTGGTCGAGCTTCAGCTTCGCCTCGCGGCGGGGGAGGCGCTGCCCGAGACGCTTCGGAGCCGGGCGCCCCGTGGCCACGCCTTCGCCGCGGCCGTCCGCAGCCGAGCGGGGCTCGGCGAGATGCGCTTCGCCGGCGCGATGCACGTG
>JBCDGX010000805.1:0-2604 GCA_038750805.1 Myxococcota bacterium | reverse complement strand
CGGGGCGACGCGGCGGCGAGAAGCGCCGCCCGATGGAAGCTCGTCGCCCGCGCGAGGTCGCCCTCGAAGAGCAGCTCGTCGGGCGGCTCCCCGGCGATGCCCTTCACGAGGGCCATCAGCGCCTTCGCTTCCCACGCCAGGTAGCTCCGCTCGGGTGGGCCGTCGGCCACGCCCACGTCGTGGGCGCCCGGGAGCAGCGTGTCGTCGTCGAGGGCGATGGCGCAGGGCCCGAGCTCCGGCGTCCAGGGGATGCGCCCGATGCGCGAGCCGCGATGAAACAGGTGGAGCGCCTGGTCCCGGACGCCCCAGGCGACGACCCCGCGATGGTCCTCGGCCTCGTCGACGAAGACGAGGGCCACGCCGGGCACCGCGAGGTAGCGGGCGAGCTGGCGAAGGGGCGTGGGCTCCGGGGCGCGGAGGCGGTAGGGCTGCAGGTGAGGCTCGGGCGCGCGCGGGTCCTTGCCGAGCTTGGCGACGAAGGCCGCGAGGCGCGTCGCGTCCTGGCGGCTGAGGCAGAGCGCCGTGCGCCCGGCCGGCGGCCGCCCCTCGCCCGCGTGCTCCTCGGGGCGCGCGTAGACCCAGGGCCGGTCCCGGGATCGCTCGACCAGGGCGCCGAGCGTCGTGAAGGTGCGGGAGCCGTCGGCGCGCACCTCGGGCACGATCGGCGCCGCGAGCATGGCCTTCCGCAGGGTCTCCGGGGCCGCTTCGCTCCCGGGTGCGAGCGCGTAGGCCAGCAGATGCGAGGCGGACGGCGCCGGGCCCCGGAGCGCGATGCCCGGCGGGAGCGTCGCCGGGTCCGCGTCCGCGAAGGCGAAGGCGAGGGCCTCGTCCCGCACCTCGGCCACCGTCCGCAAAAGCTCCTCCTTGCGGGCGCCGGGCTTGATGCCGTCGTAGCGCGAGCGCGGCCGTAGCCCTGGCGCCGTGACCACGGCCTCGTAGGGCCAGGGCGCCGCGAGCGAGAGGCGCTCGATCTCCCGGTCCTCGAGGAGGAGGGTGACCTCCCCGAGGCCGCGCCGGCGTTTGCCCACGGCCTCCGGCGCGAGCAGGCAGACCTGGCCTCGGATGCCCTCGGCGCGGGCCCCGAGCCGCTCGCGGGCGGGCCCGAAGTCCGGGTAGGCGAAGGCCGCGCTCACGAGCTGCCCCGGCGCCGGCGGCACCGTGGCCTCGCGGGTCGGGTGCTTCTCCCAGCGGCGCCGCGCGTCGAGGCTCCGCTGCGCGTCGCGGAGCATCGCCTTCGCGTCGGGGATGGGGGCGTGGCCGAAGAGGCGCGCGGCCTCGTCCCCCGGACGGATCCACGCGAGGTCTGCGACGAGGGGCGCCAGCGCGTCGGGCAGCGGGTCCCGGCCCTGGTACACGGCGTCCTCGCTCCACCCCGCCGGGAAGCTCGCGAGCGTGCGCGGCCGGCCGAGCGCGTCGCGGAGCAGCGGGAGCTCGAGGAGCGGGCGAAAGACCGGCGGCACGGCCGCCGCTCGGGTGCGTGCGCCGTAGCCGGCGAGGAGCTGGAGCGCCGCCCGGCTCAGGGCCGCGCGCGCCTCCCCCTCGGCCCCCCGCCAGCGCTCGAGGAGGGCCTCGACGAGCCCGGGGAGCGCATCGCGGCCCCGCTTGAGGGCGCGGCGCACGGTGCGCTCGCCGGTCCGGACCTGCGAGCGCGAGGCGTTCGTGGGCAGGCGCTCGGCGTCCACGTAGAGGCGGAGCGGGAGGGGGCGGGCGCCCCGGACCCAGCCGGGGATCGGCGCGCGCTGAAGCGTCACGCCGTGCTCGGCGAGCGTCACCCAGGGCGTGCTCTGGCCATCGGCGGGGAGCGACGCGCGGTCGGGATCGACCACCGCGAGAAAGGCGCGCATGCCCTTCGGCAGGTCCACGAGCTCATGGCGCAGGAGATCGGCGCCCGCGAAGCCCGGTCCGAAGGCCGTGGGGCCGATGCGCACCGGTACCGGCGCGTCCGCCGCGGCGTCGCGGAGAAGCGCGAGCTCGGGAAGCTCACCCCCCCCGAAGAGGCCGCCGAAGACGCGCCCGACCACCGCCAGGCTCGGGGGGCGGCGCACGTGCACGACGAGGTCCACGGCCGGCGGCAGCGAGTCCGGCGAGAGCACCTCCACGCGGCCGCCGAGGTCCGCGGCCTCCCCGATGGCCTTGGGCGCGAGCTGCGCCGGGACGTAGCGAATGCGGCGCACCTCGCCCTCGCCCGTCCGGTGGAGCACGTCCACGAAGCGCGGGTCGAGGCCCAGCGCCGTGTTCACCGCCGTGGCGAGGAGCCGGAGCCAGCGCCGTCCGCGCGCGACCTGGGGGCTGACGAGCTCGTCGAAGAGGCCGGCGAGCGTGTCCGCCTCCCGGGAAACCCGTGCCTCGGTGCCGGACGCGCGCAGCCAGATTTCGTCTGCGTCGCCGAGGACCTCGACCTCCGTCGCGCCCGCCGCGAGGAGACCGCGAAGGCCCTCGAGCACCCAATGGGTCGGGTCCGGGAGCTGGTACTCGCGGAGCTTCGCGACGGCCCGCCCGGCGTCCACGCGAAGCGTGCCGGCGCCCACGCGTCGCCCCGGCCCCGGGGCTCTCCGCCGGGCGCTCACGCCCCCTCCCCGAAGAGCGCGTCGAGGGCGCCGGCGG
>JBCDGX010000804.1:0-2619 GCA_038750805.1 Myxococcota bacterium | reverse complement strand
CTACTACCGCGAGCTTTTCAACAGCGATTCCCGGGAATTTGGCGGTAGCAACATGGGGAACCTAGGGGGTAAATGGGCTGACGAGTGGTCCTACCATAGCCGGACCACGCGCGCTTCCACGTGGGCGCGCCGAAGGCGGCGCCGCGGATCGTCACCGAGCGCGAGCGCGTGCCGGGCACGCCCCTCCGCGCACACCCGGGCGCCGTGCTCGGCGGCGGCCTCGCGAAGGAGCCGGTTGTCCCGCAGGGGGGCGGCGCCGGCGAGGTCCCGGAGCGCACCGACCTGCGTGAGCACGCTGCCGCCCACCAGCCGGAGCTCCGTCTCGCGGGCTCCACGCTCCTCGCGAAGCGCGACGGGGCGCGGCCCCTGCGGCCCCGTGGCCACGAGCTGCGCCGCCCGGGGCCGCGCCAGCGCCTCGGGCCAACGCAGCGTGCTGCCGTGGGCGGCCGGCACGCGCAGCACGCGCCCCTCCGGGCCGCGGAAGGCCACGTAGGCGTCGCCGAAGTCCGCGGCGAGAACCACGCGGAGGCCCGTCTCCTCGGAGGGGAGCGCGACGGGCTCGAGGGCCCCACCGCGGGCGGCAACGACGAGCGTCCCCGTGCCCCCCTCGCGCGCCAGACCGCAGACCAGCTCCGCGTCCTCGCTTCGCGCGAGCGCGCGGAGCGTGCGCTCGAGCTGCGCCGGCGAGCCCCGGAGCACGCGCGCGCCGGGCAGGTCGCTGCCGGCCGCCCGCAGGGCCTGCTGGATCTCCCCGGCCTCCAGCCGCGCGCGACCGCTCAGCGTCGCCGCCATCAACGCGAGCGGATCCTCGTGGCGGCAGGGAAGCCCCGCCTGCGCCCGGCTCCGCCGCGCGCCCGGCGGCGCGAGGGACGCGCAGGCGAGGCCAAGGGCGGCGAGGGTCAGGAAGCGCACGCTCCGAGGCTACGCGCCCCGGCGCCACGCTCCGAATTCCGGGCCCCGCGCGACGGTCGAGCCAGCCCGGGGCGCGCCTGATAAGGTCCCGCGCCATGTCGAACGCCCCGCCCCCCGCCGCGACCCCGGCCGACCCGGAGTCGCGGCGCCTCGACGGCCGCACGCTCCACCCGCGCGCGGCGCGCGCCGAGGACCTCGGCGCCGTGGCCGGGTTTCGGTGGAGCGGCATGGCCGCGGGCATCAAGGCCGGCGACGTGCCGGACCTCGGGCTCCTGGTCTGCGACACCCCCTCCGTCGCCGCGGCGGTCGCGACGGCCAACGAGGTGAAGGCCGCGCCGCTCGTGCTGATGCTCGAGCGTCTCGGCGAGGCCGCGCCACGGGCCGTCCTGGTCAACAGCGGCAATGCCAACGCGGCCACGGGGAAGGCCGGGCGCCGCGCGGCGAAGGCCAGCACCAAGGCCGTGGCGAAGGCCCTCGGGGTGCCCGTGGCGACGGTGCTCCCGGCGTCGACGGGCGTCATCGGGGTACCGCTCCCCGTCGAGCCCATCGCCCAGGCCGCGCCGGCGCTCGGGGGCGCCCTCGACCCCGCCGGCGCCGGCGCCTTCGCGCGCGCGATTCTGACCACGGACCTAGGCACCAAGGCGGCGGCGAGCAGCTTCGGCTCCGGCAAGCGGCGCCATCGGGTCGTCGGCATCGCGAAGGGCGCCGGGATGATCCACCCGAACCTCGCGACCACGCTCGCCTTCGTCGTCACGGACGCGCCGCTGAAGAAGGGCTTCCTCCGGAAGACGCTGAAGGCCGCGGCGAACGAGACCTTCAACCGCATCACCGTCGACGGCGACACCTCGACGAACGACGTCATCCTGGCCCTCGCGAGCGGCGCCGGGGGCGGCGAGAAGATCGGCGGCGACGACGCGGCCTCGCGGCGCTTCGCGCGCGCGCTCCGCGAGGTGCTCGAGGCGCTGGCGCTCCAGGTCGTGGCGGACGGCGAGGGCGCCGAGCACGTCGCCAAGGTGCGCGTCGAGCGCGCGCCGAACGTCAAGGCCGCGCTCGCCGTCGCGCGCACCGTGGCCACCTCGAACCTCGTGAAGACCGCGATGCACGGCTGCGACCCGAACTGGGGCCGCATCCTCGGCGCCGCTGGACGCGCCGGCGTCCCCTTCGACCCGGAGAAGGCCGAGGTCCGCGTGGGCGACATCGTCCTCTACCGGCGCGGCGAGACCGCCATGACGCCGGAGATCGAGGCCGCGGCGAGCGAGGCGATGCGCGCCCCGCTCTACGACATCGTCGTTCGCCTCGGTGCGGGCAAGGCGAAGGCCCACTACTGGACCTGCGACCTCGGCCACGAATACGTGCGCATCAACGCGGACTACCGAAGTTGAGCATGCCGGAAGACGACGCCCCCACGCTCCCGATTCTTGAGACGCCGCGGCTCCGGCTTCGTCCGCTGAAGGCGAGCGACCTCGACGTCTTCGAGGAGATCTTCACGGACCGGGAGACCCTCGCCTATTGGTCCGGGGACCCGGTGCCGGACCGCGCAGCGGCCAAAGGCATTCTCGAACGCGAGCTCGAGTGGGTGGCCAAAGGCCAGGCGCTCACCTGGGCGCCCGCGCTGCGGGAGACGGATGAGGCCATTGGAAAAGTGACCCTCTTCCACCACGACAAGGTGAACCGGCGCGCCGAGCTCGGCTACATCATCGCACGGCG
>JBCDGX010000803.1:0-2638 GCA_038750805.1 Myxococcota bacterium | reverse complement strand
GTGCGGGCGGCGCCTCGGCCTCGGGAGGGGCGGGGTTCCGGGCGCGCGGCCCCTCGTCGTCCGCGGCGCCCACGGCCACGCCGACGATCGAGCCGCCGAGGGCGACCAGGAGCCCGAGCCCCGGCCGGAGAGGCAAGCGTCCGCGCTTCAGCCCACGCATACGACGCCCCTAGCGAAGCGCGACGGCTCCGGTCAAAGAAACGGCGAGCCCGGGTCGCGCGAAGGCCGTTCGCGCGCCCCGGCCCGAGCGCCTTTTGGCGCCGCGCTATGCTGCCGCCGCATGAGCGACGACGAGACGACGAACCCGAACCAGACGGTGGTCACCGTCGCGGGGGCGCCGGCGAAGGACGCGGGCGACCGCTCCGCATGCCTCGTCGTCATCTACGGCGACGATCTCGGCCGGCGCATTCCCCTCGGCCGGGAGACCCTCACGCTCGGCCGGAGCTCGCGCGCCGAGGTGCAGCTCGACCAGGAGAGCGTCTCGCGCACGCATTGCAGCGTCGGCGCCGAAGGCCCGAGCTACGTCGTCCGGGACCTCGGCTCGACGAACGGCACCTACGTGAACGACGAGCTCGTGGAGCGCGTCGCGCTCGAGGACGGGGACCAGCTCAAGGTCGGCCGGACCATCCTGAAGTTCATCATCGGCGGCAACATCGAGGGCCAGTACCACGAGGAGATTTACCGGCTGATGACCGTGGACGGCCTCACGCAGCTGAACAACAAGCGCTACTTCGACGAGGCCATCGAACGCGAGCTCAGCCGCGCCAAGCGCTACGGCTCGCGCTTCTCGCTCCTGCTCTTCGACATCGACCACTTCAAGAAGATCAACGACACCTACGGGCACCTCGCGGGCGACGCGGTGCTTCGCCAGCTCGGCACGCTCGTGAGCCAGAGCGTGCGACGGGACGACATCGTCGCGCGCACCGGCGGCGAGGAGTTCGCGGTGATCACGCCGGAGGTCGACATGGCCGGCGCCCTCGAGCTCGCCGAGAAGCTCCTCCGCCTCATTCGCGAGACCACCTTCGAGTTCGAGGGCACGCGCATGGCCGTGACCGTCAGCCTCGGGGTCGTGCAATGGGGCCCGGACCATGAGAGCCCGAGCGCCCTCGTCGCCGCCGCCGACGAGAAGCTCTACGAGGCGAAGCGCGCCGGCCGCGACCGCATCTGCGCCTGAGCCTCGGAGGGCGCGCCCGCGACGCCGAGGTCCCGGGCCCGCCAGAGCTCGTAGAGCGCCCGGACGATGACCTCGGGCCGCGCCCCGCTCGCCCGTCCCTCGGGCCGCGGCCGATGGCGCACCGGGACCTCGCCGATGCGGTACCCGAGGGCCCGGGCCTTCGCGACGATCTCGGCGTCCACGAGGGCGCCGGCGCTCTCGACCTCGATGCGCTCGAAGAGCGCGCGCGGGAAGAGCTTCAGGCCGCAGTTCACGTCGCGGAGGCCCGTCCCGAGCACGTGATCGACGAGCGCGCTCCAGGCCCGGCCGAGCAGCTCGCGCCCGAGCCCGTCGGCCCGGGGCCGCCGGTACCCGCAGACCAGGTCGTGCTCCGGCAGCAGCGCCACGAGCCGCGCCGCGTCCGCGAGCTCGAACTGCCGGTCGGCGTCGGCGTAGAGCACCCAATGACCGCGCGCCGCCTCGAAGCCGCTGCGGAGGGCGGCGCCATAGCCCCGGCCGCGCGCGTGGCGGACGACGCGCAGCGGCACCCGCGCCTCGGAGCGCTGGGCCGCCTCCTCCGCCACGCGGACCGTCCCGTCGCGGGAGCCGTCGTCCACGACCACCACCTCGGCACGCTCCGCGAGCACGTCGGCCATCCGGAGCGCGTCCCTCACCACCGGGCCGACGTTCCGCTCCTCGTCGCGGCAGGGGAGAACGATGCTCAGGCTCTCGATGCGCTCCACGCTGGCGTCCTAGCGCATGTGCTCCGCCGCGCCCACGTCGCGCGTTCGCGCTCGCCGCGAGCCCGGGCTAAGGGGGGGCATGCGCTCCGCGGGCCCCCCGCACGTTCTCGGGCTGATGCTGCTGACCGGGCTGGCGCTCACGGTGGTGGTTCCGTACCACCCGGAGCTCAACAACCCGAACGAGCACGTGCGGGTCTACATGAGCGCGGCGATGGCGGAGGAGGGCTCCTACCGCATCGACGGGATGCGCCGGCGCTGGGGCTGGACGAACGACGCCGCCTGCGTCGAGGTGCAGGACGATGGGCAGCTCACGGCTTGCGAAGGCCGGCGAAGCCGGAACGAGCGCCGCTTCTACAGCGTGAAGGCGCCGGGGCTGAGCTTCCTCGGCGCCCTGCCCTACGCGCTCGCCGTCGACGACGCGGCCGCGTGGGGGCTCCCGCGCATCGTCTGGATGCTGCGCCTGACCTGCGTGGTCTTCCCCATGCTGCTCTTCCTCGGATTCTTCCTCCGCTTTCTTCGGCGGGAGGAGACGGCGCCGGGGCTGGCCGAGGTCGTCTTCCTGGCGGTGGCGCTGGGCTCGCCCTTCCTCGGCTACTCGCTCCTCTTCGTGAGCCATTCACCGGGGGCGGCGGCGGCCTTCGGGGCCTTCGCGCTCTTGGTCGGCCGGCGCCGGGAGACGGCGCCGGGCGGCGCCCGGGGGCTGGGTCGGGCGGCGATCGCCGGGGGGCTCGCCGCGGGCGCG
>JBCDGX010000802.1:0-2639 GCA_038750805.1 Myxococcota bacterium | reverse complement strand
GCGCCGGCGTCGCCGGCCTGCAGGCCATCGCGACCTGCCGCCGCCTCGGCGCCACCGTCGAAGTGAGCGACATTCGCGAGGCCGTGCGCGAAGAGGTCGAGTCCCTCGGCGGCCGCTTCATCGACCTCCCCATGGAGGAGAAGGGCGAAGCCGAAGGCGGCTACGCCAAGCAGATGAGTGAGGACTTCCTGCGCCAGCAGCGGGAGATCGTCGCGGAGCGCCTGACACACGCCGACCTCGCCATCACCACCGCGCTCATTCCCGGCCGCCCGGCGCCGAAGCTCATCAGCGAGGACATGGTGAAGGGCATGCGCCCGGGCGCGGTCATCGTGGACATGGCCATCGCCCGCGGCGGCAACTGCGCGCTCGCCAAGCCCGACGAGATCGTCAAGGCACACGGCGTCACGATCCTCGCGCCCTCGAACGTGCCGGCGACGGTGCCGGCCGACGCGAGCCGCCTCTACGCCCGCAACGTCGAGACGCTGCTCCGGCACCTCACGGACGAAGGCCATCTCAAGCTCGGCGCGCTCCTCGAAGAAGAGGACGAGATCGCCTTGGGCTCCCTCCTCACGCATGGCGGCGAGGTCCGCCACGGCCGCACCGCCGAGGCCCTCGCCGCAGGCTGAGCGCCGCCCCTCGACGCATCACGGATTTCGCCATGACCGGACCGCTTCTCCTGGGCCTTTACGCCTTTCTCCTCGCCTGCTTCGTGGGCTTCGAGCTCATCTCGAAGGTGCCGCCGACGCTGCACACCCCGCTCATGAGCGGCGCCAACGCCATCAGCGGCATCACCATCGTCGGTGCCCTCGTCGCGGCGAAGACCACGGACGGCACGACGAGCGCCATCCTCGCCGTGCTCGCCATCGCCTTCGCGACGATCAACGTCATCGGCGGCTTCCTGGTCACGGACCGGATGCTCCGCATGTTCGGGGGGAAGAAGAAGTGACCGCCGCGACCCTGGCGAACGTCGCCTACCTCCTCTCGAGCGCCCTCTTCATCCTGGGCCTCAAGCGCCTCTCGAAGGTCAAGACGGCGCGCGGCGGCAACCAGCTCGCCGCCGTAGCCATGGCCCTGGCTGTCGCCGGCACGCTCATCGAGATGCCGATGATCCCCTGGCAATGGGTCCTCGCGGGCGTCGCCATCGGCGGCCTCGTCGGCGGCATCGCGGCGGTGAAGGTCGAGATGACCTCGATGCCGGAGATGGTCGCCCTCTTCAACGGCTTCGGCGGCGCGGCGAGCGCCGTCGTCGCCCTGAGCATCTTCTGGGGCACGGGCCTCGAGGGCCTCGACGGCGCCGACCACCAGATCGTCGCGGGCCGCACGGCGGCGGAAGCGCTCGGTGGGGCCGAGGCCTTCACCTCCGCCCTCTCCATCGTGATCGGCGCGCTGACCTTCACGGGCAGCATCATCGCGTTCATGAAGCTCAACGGGAGCCTCCGGAACGGCAAGCCGATCCTCCTCCCGGCCCGGCACCTCATCAACGGTCTCCTCGTTCTCGCGGGGCTCGGCTGCATCGCCTGGTTCACCGGCATCGCCGCCGGACCGGACGACCTCCTCCTGGCCGTGGGAGCGCTAAGCGGGATCTCCCTGCTCCTCGGCATCCTCCTGGTCATCCCCATCGGCGGCGCGGACATGCCCGTCGTCGTGAGCCTCCTGAACTCCTACTCCGGCGTCGCGGCGTCGGCGGCGGGCTTCGTGGTCGGCAACCCGGCGCTGATCATCGCCGGCGCGATGGTCGGCGCGGCGGGGCTCATCCTGACGCAGATCATGTGCGTCGCGATGAACCGCTCGCTCCTCAACGTGCTCGTCGGCGGCTTCGGTGAGGCCGCCACGGCCGAGGACGCGCGCGACTACACGAACGTCACGAGCACGGGCCCGGAGGAGACGGCCATGCTCCTCGAGTCCGCCTCGAGCGTCATCATCGTCCCGGGCTACGGCCTCGCCGTGGCGCAGGCGCAGCACGCGATCCACGAGCTCGACCAGGAGCTCGAGAAGATGGGGGCCACCGTGCGCTACGCCATTCACCCGGTCGCCGGGCGCATGCCGGGCCACATGAACGTGCTCCTCGCCGAGGCGAACGTGCCCTACGAGAAGCTCGTCGAGATGGAGGCCATCAACGGCGAGTTCGCGACGACGGATGCCGTCATCGTGCTCGGCGCCAACGACGTCGTGAACCCCTCGGCCATCGAGGATCCGCAGAGCCCCATCGCCGGCATGCCCATCCTCAACGTGCACGAGGCGCGCACCGTCTTCGTCATCAAGCGCTCGCTCAGCCCGGGCTACGCGGGCATCAAGAACCCGCTCTTCGAGCGCGACAACGCCATGATGCTCTTCGGCGACGCGAAGAAGATGGTGCAGGAGACGCTCAAGGAGCTGCGCGAGCTCTGAGGAAGGGCGCGGCCACCCGGCCGACGCTCACTCGAGGACCAGGTCCGATACGCCGAGACGCAGCTGCTGGGTCTGCGGGCGCCGCTCGATGACGCGGGCGGCGCCGCGCACACCGAGGTCGGCGACCTGCTTGCGGGCGCGGAAGATGTCGACGTTGAGCTTCGCGCGGCTCACCGACAGCTCCTCGGCCACCTTGTCGGCGTAGAGCCAGCCCTGCTCCTGGAGCGGAAGGCCGTTCGCGGCGTCCTGGC
>JBCDGX010000801.1:0-2646 GCA_038750805.1 Myxococcota bacterium | reverse complement strand
TCCCCGCCGAGCACCTCCTCGAGGCGCCGCGAGTCGTGCACGTTCATCTGACAGCCCATGGTCTGGACGATGAACCGGCGTCCGCTCATCAGGCCCGGGGCTTAGCAGGCCCGGCCGACGCACGCATCGGGCCGTCCGCGGGGGCCTCGAGGAGCGTCGGGCAGACGCGCTCGAGGATGCGCACGGCGTGCTCCGGCTGCCCTTCGACACGCCAGCGGAAGTCCTCGCGGAGGCCGTCCGCCAGCTCCTTGAGGGCGAGCGCGCCCGTGAGGTCGATGCGCCCGACGCTCCGCAGGTCGAGCACCACTTCCTCAGCGTCCTGATGCTCGGCGACGGCGGCGGCGAGGGCCTGGCGGAACTGGTTGGCGGAGGCGTACCAGATGACGCCCTCGGGGATGAGCCGGAGCGTCTCTCCGTCGCGGCGCACGCGGACGTCCACGCTGAGCTCGCGCCAGACGTGGACGGCGATGGCGAGGGCCACGCCGCCGAGCACCGCGAGGTCGATGCGCGGCGCGAGGCCGAGGGTGAGCGCGAAGGTCGCGTAGGCCACGCACGCCTGGAGCTTCGACTGGCGCCAGAGGCTGAGCATCGGCTGGGGGTCGAGGAGCTTGAGCACCGCGCCGACGACGATGGCGCCGAGGATGGCCTTGGGGAGCGGGGCCAGCACGTGGCTCACGGGGAGGAAGGCGAGCATCGCGAGCCCAGTGATGGCGCCGGACGCGCGGGTCTGCGCGCCAGCGAGCGCGTTCACGGCGCTCCGGGAGAAGGACCCGCCGACGGGGAGCCCGCCGGTGAGCCCCGCCGCGAGGTTCGCGACGCCCTGGCTGACGAACTCCTTGTTCGGGTCCCAGGGCTTCCGCGCGCGCTCGGCGAAGGCCTGGGAGATGCTCACGGCGTCGGCGAAGCCCACGAGCGCGATGATCACGCCGCCGACGAGGAGCTCCGGCACACGCGTCCACGGCAGGTCGACGCGGAGCGGCGGGACGAGGGCCTTCGGGACCTCGCCGAGAACGCGCCCCTCGTAGCCCGTGCCGACGCTGAAGGCGACGCCGGCGACCACCGCGAGGAGCACGCCGGGAAAGAGCGGATGGAGGCGCCGGCCGCCGATCATGAAGGCGAGGGTCATGGCGCTCAGGCCGAGGGCCTCGGCCTCCCAGGTCCCCGGAGCGCTCAGCGCCCGGAACGCACGCACGAGGATGCTCGCTCCCTCGGCCTCCACGCCGAGCGCCGAGGGCAGCTGCGAGAAGAGGATGAGCAGGGCCGCGGCGGCCGTGAAGCCACGCAGCACGGGCTGGCTCATGAGGTAGCTGATGGTCCCGGCGCGGAGCACGCCGAGGGCCACGCGCACTACGCCCACGACCACGGCGAGGAGCGCCGCGAGCGCCACGTACTCGGGGCTTCCGAGCGTGGCGAGCCCCCCGAGGGCACCGACCGTGAGCAGGCTGGTGAGGGCGACGGGGCCCGTCTGGAGATAGGGCGAGCTCGCGAAGAACGCCGCGAGCAGCGGCGGGAGCGCCGAGGCGTAGAGGCCGTGGTGCGCGGGCATGCCGGCGAGCTCGGCGTAGGCCATCGACTGCGGGATGAGCACCAGCGCGACGGAGACGCCGGCGATGAGGTCGGCGACCCAGCGCCGGCCTCGCCCCTTCGCCGGGACTGCCTTCGGGGCGGCGGAAGCCGGCGGGCTCACGGGGCCTCGTCCCCCGGCGCGTCCTCGTGGGCCTCGGCCTCGAAGCGGGCGGCGGCCGCGGACACCTCGGCGAGGGTCCGCCGGGTCGCTTGCGCGCGCGCTCGCCAGGGCGCGGCGAAGGGCGCCAGCGCCTCCGGAAGGTCCGCCTCGGCCTCGAGGAGGGCCACGAGCTCGTCCAGGACCGCGGGCAGCACGCCGAAGCGAACGGCCGCGCGGAGGAGGTTTCGAGCCTGGAGGGCCCGGCCGCCGAAGCCCTTCGGGAGCCGATGGCGACGCGCGACGACCCCGAGCTCGTGGCGCCCGAGGAAGGCCCCGGCGTGGCAGGGCGTGGTCAGGTGCGCGGCGATCTCGCCGAGCCCCGTCCCGGCGTCAGCCAGATCGAGCGTCGTCTCCGGAAGCGTGAGGGGTCGCGCCGCCCCGCCGAGCGCCTCGCGATGAAGGGCCAGGAGCCCGCCCAGCTCGAAGAAGAGCGCGCTCGGGAAGGGACGCCCGACGCGGGCGACGGCGGCGGCCAGCGGCGGGAAGAAGGCGAGGAGATGCTCGTCGAGGAGCGTGCGCTGGAGGCCCCGGAGGTGCGCCACGATGCCCTCGGCGCCATCCGCGAGCGCGTCGGCCTCGGCGCCCGCCAGATGCGCGAGCACGCGGCACAGGGTGGCGAGGTGCTCCGGGCCCTCGGACGAGGGGGCGACGACGCCGGCGCGGGCGTAGAGCGGCTGAAGCGCGTCGGTGCACGCCCCGCCCACCTGAGCCTGCGGCGAGAGGAAGACGCCGGCGTAGGGGTGCAGGGCGAAGTCGAAGACGTGGTGATGGTCGGCGGCCGCGCGCTCGAGGTCCCCGAGCGTCGCCGCGAGCGCCTCGCTGGCGTGGGCCGCCTCGAGGAGCTCCGCCGCCCGCCCGCGCGCGAGCAGCTCTCCGAGCAGGAGGGAGCCGAGCCCGCACGCCGCGGCGAGGGCGGGCGC
>JBCDGX010000800.1:0-2648 GCA_038750805.1 Myxococcota bacterium | reverse complement strand
CGGGGTCCGAAATCGCTCGTCGGCCGCCTCGCGCTGGCCATGGTCACCGTGTTCGTGCTCGCGAACGGCGTGCTGCTCTGGCAGAGCAACGCCCGCATCACGCACTCCATCGAGGACGGGGAGCTCGGGCGCATCCGGGCCATCGCCGCGACCCTCGCCCCGCAGATCGACGGCCCGGCGCTCGCGGCGGCGGCCCACAACCTGCCGGACAAGGACGCCTTCGAGCGCTGGGAGAACGCGCCGCCGGCGCTGCGGGAAGCCCACCGCCTCCTCGAGATCGCCGCCCGAGAGAACCGCCTCGCGACGCCCATCGAGCTCGTCGTGCCGCGGAGCGACATGGGGCATCGCCTCCGCGCCGAGCCGGAGATCGGCCTGCCCGACGCGATGCAGGTGCTCGTCACGAGCGACGCCCTCCCCGGCTATCGGCACGGCCTCGCCTACCTCCCGGCCATGGCCGAAGCGCTCATGGGCTCGGTCGTCGCGACGGAGCCCTACGCCGACGCGCAGGGCACGTGGATCAGCGCCTTCGCGCCCATCTACAACGGGGCCGGCACCGTGCAGGGCATCCTCGTCGTCGACGAGCCCCTCGACCCGCTCCTCGAGGAGCAGCAGGCCTACGCCCGGCAGCTCGCGGTGCTCGCCGTGCTTCTGCTCGTGGTGGCGGGCGCGGGCCTCGTGCTCACGGCGGCCCAGCTCACGACCGGCGTCACCCGCCTGGCCCAGGCCGCCCGGCGCTTCGGCGGCGGCGACTTCCAGACGCCCATCCGCGCCGAGAGCGACGCCGCCGAAGTGCGCTACCTGGCCGAAGCGCTCGAGACGGCGCGGCAGGAGATCGCCGACGCGATCCAGGCGCAGCAAGAGAGCGAGATGGAGCTCGCCGAGGCGCTCCACAGCGCCATGGAGGCGACGCGGGTGAAGTCCCAGTTCCTCGCGAACATGAGCCACGAGCTCCGGACGCCGATGAACGCGATCCTCGGCTACTCGGAGATGCTCGTCGAGGAGTGCGAGGACGAGGGCGACGAGGACTACATCCCGGACCTCCGGAAGATCCATCGCGCCGGCCACCACCTCCTCGCGCTGATCAACGACATCCTCGACCTCTCGAAGGTCGAGGCCGGCAAGATGGAGATCTTCATCGAGGACTTCTCGGTGCTCCAGCTCGTCACGGACGTCTACGAGACCGTGCGCCCGCTGGTGGAGAAGAACGGGAACGCCCTCGTCGTCGAGCTCGCCCAGAACGTCGACCGCATGCAGACGGATCAGACCCGCGTGCGGCAGATCCTCCTCAACCTGCTGAGCAACGCGGCGAAGTTCACGAAGGACGGCACCGTGACCCTCGGCGTCCGGCGCGATCGCGGGGACCTCCACTTCTCCGTAGCGGACACGGGCATCGGCATGACGCCGGACCAGATGATCGGGCTCTTCGAGGCCTTCACGCAGGCGGACGCGTCGACGACCCGCGAGTACGGCGGCACGGGCCTCGGCCTCGCCCTCTGCCGGCAGTTCGCGCAGCTCCTCGGGGGGCGCATGGAGGTCGAGAGCATGGCCGGCGAAGGCTCGGTCTTCACCGTCGTGCTCCCGCGGCGCGGGCGAAAGCACAAGACCTCGACCTCGCGCATGCGCGTCGTGCCCATGGGCGAGCTGAGCGGCGAGCTCGACGGGGGCACCGGGCGCGTGCTCCTGATCGACGACGACGCCCGGGCGAGCGCGCTCATCCAGGGAACGCTCGCGAAGGCCGGCTACGAGGTCGAGCACGCCTCCGACGGGCCGACGGGGCTCGCGGCGGCCGCGCGGAAGCGCCCCGACGTGATCGTGCTCGACGTGCTCCTCCCCGGCGAGCGGGGCTTCGACATCCTCGGCGAGCTCAAGGCGGAGCCGAGCCTCGCGGACGTGCCGGTGGTGCTCGTGACCATGGACGGGGAGCGGAGCCTCGGGGTCGCCCTCGGCGCCACCGATTACGTGGACAAGCCCGAAAAGCCCGTGGACGTCGAGCGCATCACGGGCGTCGTCGACCGGCAGCTCGGCCGGCAGGGCACGGTGCTCGTCGTGGACGACGACGAGGCGGTGCGGGAGGTCCTCGAGCGTGCCCTCACGAAGGAGGGCTACGAGGTCCGGACGGCCTCGAACGGTGAGGAGGCCCTCGAGCGCCTCGCGGAGAACCGCCCGGGCCTCCTCCTCCTCGACCTGATGATGCCGAAGGTGGACGGCTTCGAGGTGCTCGAACGTCTCCGGGAGGACGCGGCCCTCCGCAGCCTGCCCGTGCTCTGCTTCACGGCCCGAGACCTGAGCGCCGAAGAGCGGGCGAAGCTCCGCCGCGGCATGGCCAACGTGCTGCAGAAGGGCGGCCGCGGCGGCGAGGCCCTCCTCGAGGACATCCGCCGGCAGGTCGCCAGCCACATCGCGCGCACGAGCCAGCTCCCGCCGCCCCCGGTGCGGCCCCCGGCGAGCCCCTGAGCGGCCGGCGCGCCCGTTTTTTTTGAGAATTGCCGGTCGCGCGGACTTCCGTCGATCGTTCGGCGATAGCGCGCTGCGTCATAGCGATGAACGCTCGAACCTGCAAAATTCGCCCGTCCACCGAACATCGTTCGGCGAAAACTTTCAATTGCCCTACCACCAGCGGCTCCGCTTCGCGCCCGGCGCATTCGCTG
>JBCDGX010000799.1:0-2680 GCA_038750805.1 Myxococcota bacterium | reverse complement strand
CGGCCTCGGCTTCCTCGCGCCAGGCCCGCGGCGGCGTGGGCGGCTGGATGGGCTCGATTTCGACCGGCGCCAGCACCCCGGGCACGAGGTCCGGGCGCTCGAGGGGGCTGCCCTCGGGCCAGGGATCGCGCCGCCGAGGGCCTTCGTCGGGCACGGGAGGCGGAGGTACGGGGCCTCGCGGGGCCGTCAGCTCACCGCCGCCGGGCGTCTGAGCGCCGGCGACCGGGACAAGCGCCACCGCGAGGATGAGCGCCAGGGCGGCCCTTCGCGCGGTTTCCATGCCCACGCCCACGTTGTAGCAGCGCCGGGCCGCCTCAGCCCTCGTCGAGGCCGAAGCGCGCCCGATGGCTCTCGAGGTGCGCGAGGTACACCGCGTACTCCGCGCCCCGCGCCACCTCGCCGCGTTCGACCTCGTTCATCAGCGCCTTAATGAGGTCGCCGAGGCGCTTGCTCTTGGGCACGCCGAAGTGCGCGCTGATCGCGTCGCCGAGACCCTTCGGGAGCGCCGCCGGCTTCTCGTCCTCGGACCGCAGCTCGCGGATGCGCTTGCCGAGGGCGCTGATGTTTCGCACCCCCCGGCGCCGCTTCTCCGGACGCTTGGTCGTGATGTCCGCGCGGCCGAGGTCGAGGAGGTCGCGCAGCCCCTCGCCCATCTGCTTGTAGAAGCGGCGCACCGCGGCATCGGTCCACGAGGGATCGTAGGAGCTCGGGCGGAGGTGGTAGAGGATCAGAAAGTGCACGCGGTCCTTGAGCGCCCCCTCCATGGCGAGGCGCCGGGCCGTCTTCCGGCGGAACATGCGCGCGCCGAGCTCGGCGTGGCCGTGGAAGGTGACCCGGCCCTCCTCGATCTTCCGCGTCTTGGGCTTCCCGATGTCGTGGAGAAGCGCGCCCCAGCGCACCTCGAGGCGCGGGACGGACTGCTTCACGACCTGCTTGGTGTGCTTCCAGACGTCCTTGTGCCGCCACTCGCTGTCGCCGAGGTCCACCATCGCCTCGACCTCGGGCGCGCAGGCCGCGAAGAAGCCGAGCTGCTGCAGGGCGTCGAGGGCCGGCTCGGCGTTGCGGGAGATCATCAGCGCGTCGAGGTGCGGCCGGAGCGCCTTCATGTCCGCGGCGAGCCACTCGGCCTCGCGCGGGGCCGGAGGCGGCGGGCCGGCGGCCTCGGGACCGCGCCCCACCGCCTCGGCGTAGCGCACCGCCGCGAGGGCCGGCGCGGGATCGACCGCTGCGGCCTTCTCCGGGGCCGCTGCGGGCGTCTCGCCGCGCGCGTCGCTCCGCGGGCCGCGTCGGGGCTCCGACACGTCCACCACGCGGCGACGCCGCGCGGGGCGGGTCGCCGAGGCCTCGAGATTGCGCTCCTCCGTGCTCATCGTCTTCTCGTCGGGGCCGGACGCGTGCCCGGCGTCGCTCTTCGATAGCAGGCCCGGCGCGTTTCGCGAGGATCGCCTGCGGATGTCACACGCGTCGCGGCCCGGCGAAATCGCCGAGGCCCTCTTCCCATCCCCCGGGGAGCCACTACGTTGGGGGACATGACGCATCGCGTCAAAACGCCCGTCGTCCTGCGCGACGGCACCCATGCGCTCATCCGCCCGGTGCTGCCGACGGACGCCCCGGCCCTCGTCGAGGGCTTCGCTGCCCTGTCTCCGGAGAGCCGCGCCTCGCGCTTCTTGGCGCCGCTCTCACGCCTGAGCCCGGAGCAGGTCGCCTACTTCACGGAGGTCGACGGAAAGGACCACGTCGCCCTCGGCGCCGCGGTCCCCGACCCGCGGCATCCGCACGGCGAGCGCGGGCTCGGCGTCGCCCGCTGGGTGCGCCTGGCCGAGGTCGCGGACCTGGCCGAGATCGCCGTGACCGTCCGCGACGACGCCCAGGGTCTGGGCGTCGGCTCGCTCCTCCTCGAGGCGCTGGCGCTCGACGCCTGGGATCACGGCGTCCGGCGTTTCCTCGCCACGATGCACGAGGACAACGCGCGCATGCGGGCGCTCCTGCGCCGCGTCGGCGACGAGGAGCGGCGCGAGGTCGAGGCCGGCGGGGTCGTCACCATCGTCTACCGGGTACGCCCTCCGGCGCCGGCCCCGCGTCAGCCGGGGCCTCCACCTCGGCCGCGGCGCTCGGAGCCGCCCCGCGGCGCGCTCTGATGCCGTCTGCTACCTTCGGCGCCCTTCGCCGATGCGCCCCGTCTTCCCCGCCCTCGTGGCCCTCGTGCTGGCCTGCGGTCCCTCGCTTCCGCCCCGCTACGTCGTCGAGGGAGACGTCGAGGGCTACGGCTTCCGGCGCTACCAGCACGTCCTCGACGTGGAGGTCCCCATCGCCGGCAACCCCGCCGAGGGTCATACGGCGACCTACGTGCAGCGCCGAAGCGACGGCGCCCAGGTGGTGCTCGCCACGGCCTTCGTGACCGTCTACGAGCGGCCGGCGTCGGTCGCGGCCGAGGTGCGCGAGCGCCTCGACGAGCTCGGGAGCTACACGCTCTCGACCGTGCGCGAGCATCGCGCGTACGTCTGGCGTCTCCGCGGCGGAGAGGTGCCCTGGTTGCTCTGGGTGAGCGGCCGGCACCTGGTGAAGCTCGGGGGACCGCCCGGCGAGCGCGTGCCGGATGCGATCCTCGCACGCTACCTGCGCCTCTACCCGAGTGACCTCGACCGGCGCGGCCACGCGGAAGAGGGCGCCACCTCGGCGG
>JBCDGX010000798.1:0-2682 GCA_038750805.1 Myxococcota bacterium | reverse complement strand
GCTGTCGGTCCCGCGCCCCCTCGTCCTTCTGGCCCGCCCGCGCCCCGGCGCGCAGCGCGAGGCCGCCGAGGCCCACGCCGGCTCCCCCGAGGACGACCGCCCCGATGAAGCCGAGGGTGCCGGGCAGCACGGCCGCCGCGAGCGCGGCGAGCACCACCCCGGCGCCGAGGGTGAGCGAGCCGAGGATGCGAAGCCCTCGGCCCGCGGCGCCAGCGCTCACGCCCACGCTCGGCTGGCCGAAGACCGTCGTGCCCGGCAGCCGGTCCCGGGGGGCGTTGCAGGCGAGGCAGCGGTAGCCATCGCCCGCCGGTCGAACGCCGGCCAACGCGTGGCAGCGCGGGCAGCGGTTGTCCTCGCCCCATACCGCCCCGCAGGCGATGCAGCGATCGGCGCTCGGGGGGATCGCGGTGCCGCAGACCGCGCAGCTCGTGGGACGCGTCATGGCTCAACCCTCGCCGAGGAGCTCGTTCATGCTGGCCTCGTCAGCCGGCGTGAACTCGTAGCGGTCGAACTCGTCGCTCGTCACCCAGCGGTAATCCTGGACCGCGTGGCAGCGGAAGCCGCCCGTGGGGGCCGGCCGGGCGAGCGTGCAGCGGTAGAGGTAGAGGTCGACGGTGTAGCGCTCGTAGGGGTGGCTCACGAAGGAGATGAGCTCCCCGACCTCGACGGAGGCGTCGAGCCGCTCCACGAGCTCGCGGCGGAGGGCCTCGTCGTCCCGCTCGTCCTCCTGCACGCGACCGCCGGGGAACTCCCAGAGGTGCGGCAACACGGCGTGGGCCTGACGCTGGGTGATCAGGTAGCGGCCATCACGGTCGATCACCGCCGCGACGACCCGGATGGTCCGCGGGGGCCCGTCGGGCGAGGAGAGGCGGGTCACGGCCGGCCGGTATACCACGCCTCGCCCCGCTCCAGGCTCGCTTCCAGCGGTCTCGCGCTCAGAAGATCGGGACGATCTTCTCCGGGTCGAAGGCCACGGTCTCGCCATCGACGCCGATCTCCGGGAGCGCCGGGAACGCCACGCCGTGCGGATCGAGCACACCCTTCAGGCGGAGCACCGCGGCCTTCCAGTTCTCCTTCCGCTCGTCGAGCGTGAGGATGCCGAGGCCCGCCGAGCGCGCCTCGCGCTCGAGGAGGCGATGCGCCGGGCGGAAGGTCGTCGGCAGCTCCCAGAACTGCTCCGGTGGCTCGAAGAGCACGCCCGAGAGGAACACGAAGCCCGCGCGGATCTGCTGGGTGATCACGTGCTTGTCCTCGGCCGTGAGCGTCGGCAGCACGTTCTCGAGCACGATGCGGCAGATGGCGAGGTGGCGGCCTTCGTCCTGCCCGATACGCTTGAAGGCCTCCTTGAAGACCGGGATCGTCGTCTTCTTCCACATCGTGTGGAAGAGCGTGGACGAGGCGACCTCCCCGAAGAGGAAGGACGTGAAGAGGATCGCCAGCGGGTACTTCGGCACCGCGCGCTTGTAGCCGTCCCAGTAGCGCGCGCCGTTGTGGAAGAGCCACTGCACGTTGTTCATCGCGAGCTTGCCGAGCGCCGTCGTCGGCCCGTGGCGGAGCGGGCCGCCGGGGGTCAGCAGCTGGATCGCGCGCCCGCAGACCTCCTCGTGGTTCGTCTCGTCGCGGACCACGGCGAAGAAGCACTTCCGGATCGGATCCTCTTCGCGGAGCTCGTAGGTGTGGATCATCGCGCGCGCGAAGACCGCCGGCCCGGAGGCGTCGAACACGCTCAGCAGCGAGAACCAGTAGGCGATGGCGTAGCGCTGATCCGCGCTGAGCGCGTCGGGGTCGAAGGTCTCCCAGGGGAGCGTGGCTGGCGACCAGCCCGGGTCCCGCGAGCGCTCGTAGAGCTCCCGGAGCTTCGGCGTGTCCACGCGCCACTCCATGGGGAAGATGTTCATCTCCGGCAGGGGCGGGGCGTCCTCGGCCTCGAAGAGAAGCCGCGCCGGATCCGGCTGCGCGTCGAGCCGCGTCGGAGGCGGAGCCGCGTCGGCGAGCAGGGGCCCGGCGGCCGGAGGGGCGCGATCGACCATGGGTCGAATCTTTCACCGACCCGACGGACGGTCAATGGCGGCGCCGGTTTTTCTCGGGGTCGCGCGGGGCTCATGCTCCGAGCGATGCGCTTCCTCTACGTCGGCGTACCCCTCGGGGCGGTGGTGCTCGCCCGGGCGGGGCTGACGCCCGCGGCGTGCTGCCTGGCGCCCCTCGACCTCCCCGGCCGGCGGCGGGTCCGGCGCGCCTCGGCCGCCTGGGCCCCGAGCCAGGGGCGGGAGGGCGCGCTCGTGCTCGGAGCGCCGGACCTCGAGGACCCGGGGGTCCAGGCGGCGCTGGCGAGCGTGCGCCCCGAGGCCATCCTCTCGTTCTTCTGGCCGCGGCGCCTCCCGGAGGCCGTGCTCGCCATGGCGCCGGCCTGGGGCGTGCACCCCTCGCTGCTGCCGGCCTGGCGCGGGCCGGACCCCACCTATTGGGCGCTTCGGAGCGGTAGCGCGACCACGGGCGTCAGCCTGCACCGCCTCGAGCGCGCCTACGACACGGGGCCCGTCGCCGCGCGTTCGTCCCTCGCGATCCGGGCGACGGACGACTCGTGGACGCTCGTCCTGCACCACCGTCGGGATCGGGAGGCCCGCCGCGATCCGTCCGCCCGCCCAGAGCAGCATGCGGAGCGCCGGCCGGTCGAGGCGCTTG
>JBCDGX010000797.1:0-2684 GCA_038750805.1 Myxococcota bacterium | reverse complement strand
GTCGCAACCTGCTGCTCGTGACCTTCGAGGCCCGGCAGCTCGCGCCCACGAGGGTCGAATGAAGCACCTGATCGCCACCGCCGCCTTCACCGCCACGCTCTGCGCCTGCGGGCCCATGCACGTCTGCACGCCGACCGAGACCCGCTGCGCCGGCAGCTTCGTCGAGGTCTGCGACGCCGATGGGCGGTGGTCGCCCGCCGAGGACTGCGCTGGTGTCGTGGGCGCGGACGAGCCGGCGTGGGTGTGCTGCGCGGTCCCGGCCGACGAGCTTGGCCCGGCTGGTCATGCATGCCTGCCCCCTGACGTCGCTTGCCCGGCGGAGGAGGAGTGAGCATGGCCAGCGACCCGACCGCCGCGCAGGTCACTGCGTTCTGGGACGCGATGCAGGCCCGCTACGGGACCCGCATCATCGACAAGTCGAGCGCGGCCGAGATGCGCCTCGTCGGCTGGTTCCTCGAGCGGCTCGGCGTGCTCGACGCGGCGACATTCCTGGAGCGCTTCACCACGACCATCGGGCGGCGGATCTACGTGCCGTTCACCCCCGGCACGCCGACGCCTCGCCACGGCCTGTGGAGCCAGATGGTCATCTGCGTCCACGAGCACCAGCACGTCGAGCAGCAAGACCGCGACGGCGCCTTCACGTTCGCGCTCCGCTACCTGACCAGCCGCGCGGCCCGGGCGGCCTACGAGGCCGACGCCTACCGCTGCAACCTCGAGCTTCACCACTGGCACACGGGCACCATCCGGAGCCCCCGTGATCTCGCCGAGCGCCTGCGCAGCCACGGTGTGCGCGAGGCGGACATCGACGTCGCCGAGACGACGCTTATCGCCGCCGCGCGAACGGTGAAGGCCGGCGGCCTCATCACCCCTGCGTCGAAGGTCGCGGTGGCCTGGCTCCGGCAGCACACGCCGGAGCTCGAGCACCGGAGCGGCGCATGACGACGGTGACCAAGACCGGCGGCTGGAGGCGCGCGCGCGCGCTACTCGCGGCGGGACCCGTACGGCTCAAGGCCGCCATCGCCGTCGCGATGCGCCAGGAGGCCGAGGCGCTCCGGCGCGAGATCGTGCAGGGGCTCACCCGGCAGGCGCCGGGCGGCTCGGCCATCGCGCCGCCGAAGGAGACGACGCTCGCCGCGCGGCGCCTCAAGGGCTTCGGCGGGAGCAAGTCGCTCATCGTCCGGGCCGACCTCCGGAACGGCGTGGCGGCCATCGTCCGCGGAGACGAGGCGTTCGTCGGCGTGCCCCGGACGGCACGCGGCAAGGATGGGCAGAGCCTGACCAAGATCGCCGAGGTCCAGGAGTTCGGCTCGGCGCCCATCGTCATCCCGATGACCGACGCCATGCGGCGCTTCGTCTTCGCCGTGCTGCGAGAGGCGGGAGAGCCGATCGGTGGCGGCAGCGGGCGCGGCGTGGTCGTCGTCCAGGTGCCGGCGCGGCCCTTCCTGCGGCCCGCCTTCGAGAAGTTCAAGCCGGGTGCCCAGCGGCGCTTCCTGGCCCGCGTCGCGGCGCTCACCGGCATGGGAGGGGCGTGATGGCGGTCCCGATCCTCGACACCGTCACGCCCGCCGCCGGCCCCACGAGCGGCGGAGACCTCGTCCGTCTGATCGGGCAGGGCTTCGCGACCCAGGTCGCGGTGCGCTTCGGCGCCGTGCCCGGCCAGGTGCTGTCGGTCCGTCAGGAGGCGGGCCTTTGGATTGCTGACGTGCGCACGCCCGCGCACCCCGAGGCGCTGGTCCCGGTCACCCTCGAGAACCTCGACGGCGCCGGCGTCCCGGTGCCGGGCGAGGCGGCGACCGTCGCCGACGCGTACCGCTTCGAGCGCACGGCCATCGTGGCCGAGGCCACCGTGACCCGGCTCGTCCGCACGCTGCTGCGGATGCTCAAGTCGCAGGTCGTCGAGAACACGAGCATGACGGTGGCGCTCGACTACGACGCCACCCCCGAGGACCAGCTCCGCGTCGTGACGATGGCGACGCTTCCGTCCCTGGTGCTCTCCGGGCCGACGGTCCGCCCCAGCCGCTTCTACGCGAGCAACGTCCCCCACGAGGACGTGGTCGCAGGTGTGAGCGGCCCCGAGCTGCAGCGACGCCGCCCGGCCTACACCGTCGACCTCGCCTTCACCCTGACCGCCGCGTCGGACCGCACCGCCGAGCTGCTCAACCTGATGGCGACGGTCGCCTCGTTCCTCAACCGCAACCGCTGGCTCGAGCTGCTGCGTGACCCCGCTCGCCCCGAGCTCGGCGCGGTCCGCTGGGAGATGGATCCCGACGGAGACTTCCGCACGAACCTGCGCGGCCGCGACGAGATCCGGGTGTTCACCTGCGGGCTCCTCGTCCGGGGCTTCGACATCGACGAGGGCCTGCCCATGGACCTGGGCAAGGCGGTCGCCGACGCGCCCGAGCTCGACGCCACCCCCATCGGAGGCGCGCCATGACCGTGACCCTCATCAACCGGAGCGGCCGCTGCCTGGCGCTCAACCTGCCGCACCGATTCGTGTGCACCGAAGACACCTGCATGTGCGTGCCTCCGCGAGACCCGCGAGGCCGCGCCGTGTGCCGGTCCATCACGCTGCCGGCAGGACACGCCACCACAGCGCTACCCGAGGCCGTGCTCGCCGCGCCCGAGGTCCTCGCCGCCGCCGGCCGCGGAGACCTCGAGGTGCACAAGAAGGAACCCAAGCCCCC
>JBCDGX010000796.1:0-2687 GCA_038750805.1 Myxococcota bacterium | reverse complement strand
CTCCTCCCCGACGTCCGCGGGCTCGAGGCGACGCTCCGGGGAGACGTCGGCGGCGCGGTCCTCGGCGTGCGCGCCGCGGTGGCGCCCGGGAGCCCGCTCGCGGCGGCGCTCGCCGAGGCGACCACGGTCGAGCCCTCCTTCGGCGAGCTGCCGGGCGGGACCGCCATCGCGCTACGCCGCGCGGGCGGCGCCCTGGACGCGACGCTCGCGGAGGTCGCCGGAGAGAGGCTCCCGGCCAGCGTCCTCGCGCCGCTGAGCGACTCGATGCCCGCGGGGCCCTGGACCCTGGCCCTCGGCGCTGGCCCCTGGCTCCGCCTCGCGCCGGCGCCCTCGGGGGAGGCCGTGGACGGCTTCGTGGCGAGCGCCTACGGCGGCGCACTCGTCGGGGCCCTGCTCGGCTGCCCGCGCGCGACGCCCGGGGACACTCCCTGCCCGGGCGTGGGCCTCGAGCGCGGGCAGGGACTGGTCCTTCGCCGGGGCGTCGCCAGCGAGGGGACGCGTCTCCGCGACGTGCCCTCCGCGACGCGGGTGCTCGCCGGGGCGCCGGAGGCGCTGGCCCATGCCTACATCGACCCCGCCGGGGTGCCGGACGCGCTTCGGCTGCTCGGCCCGCTCGCCGACGCGCCTCCCCAGCCGGCGTCCCCGCGGCCGCTCGCGCTCACGCTCAAGCGCGAGGACGACGCGCTCGTGCTCGAGGTGCGCGCAACGCCCGGGGCCTGGCCGGCGCTTCGGGCGCTCGCGGCGATCGGTAGCGAATGACCCCTTCGAACGACCGGTTGAGAGTCACGTGATCCCGATACGCGACAAGAACCCGACGGCGCGGCGCCCGATCTGGACGTGGACCTTCATCGCGATGAACGTCGCCGTCTTCGTCTACCAGATGGGCCTCGGCGAGGCGGGCATGCAGATGCTGGTCGAGCGCTTCGGGGTGGTGCCGGCGGTGCTCACGGGCGGCGACCTCACCGTCTCCCGGAGCGCGCTGGGCGCGGCGGGCGCGCTCGTCACGCCCTTCACGAGCATGTTCCTGCACGGCGGGCTGATGCACCTCGCCGGGAACATGTGGTTCCTCTACGTCTTCGGCGACAACGTCGAGGACACGCTCGGGCGCGGGCGCTTCGTGCTCTTCTACCTGCTCTGTGGGCTGGCCGCCGTGATCGCCCAGGTCGCCGTGGACCCGAGCTCGACGATCCCCATGGTCGGGGCCTCGGGCGCGATCAGCGGCGTGCTCGCGGGCTACGTCCGGCGCTACCCGCGGGCGCGCATCGTGACGCTCATCCCGATCATCATCATCCCCTGGTTCGTCGAGGTGCCCGCCTTCGTCTTCATCGTGCTCTGGTTCGGGCTGCAGCTCTTCCAGGGCGTGCAGAGCCTCGGCACCACGGGTGGCGGCGTGGCCTTCTTCGCGCACATCGGCGGCTTCGTGGCCGGCCTCTTCCTGATCGGGCTCCTCAAGAAGGACGGGCCGCGGCGCGCGCGGGCGGTGCATGTCCGCGCCGAACGCGGGCCCTACTCCTAGAGGCTACTCGAAGCCCTCTTCGAAGGGCTCGTCGTCCTCGGGCCAGTCGTCGTCCTCGTCCGCGTACTCGTCCTCGAAGTCGTTGTCGAAGTGGTCCGGATCGGACTCGGGCTCGGGCTCCGGCTCCGGCTCGGGGGCCGGCGTCGGGGAGGGGGCCGGCGTCGGCGACGCCGCCGCCGGGGCCTCGGCGGCCGCGGCACCGCCGCCGCGCCCAGCGCGGACGAGGCGGATGGTGATCGCGTGGCGGAAGGCCTCCTCACCCTCCGCGAAGTCGATGCGCAGCGCCGTGGCGCGCGTGGGCCGATAGCCCGGAAGCAGCGCGGTCACGACGATGGGCCCGGGCGGGTCGACGATCTGAAGCGTGGCCGGCGCCGCGTCGGCCTCCGCGTACCGCGAGACGACCCGCGCCCCGGTCGGCACCGTGGTCACGTCGAGCAGATAGGGCTTCGGACCGAGCACGAAGCTCAGCGGCGCGTTCTCCGCGCCGATGGTGACCTCGCGGGTCCGCGTCTGGTCCCCGGCGCTCACCGACACCTTATGCGTCCCGCCGACCTCGAGCTCGATCTCGAGGGGCGTCGTGCCGCGCGCCGTGCCGTCGAGCGTCACCTCGGCCGTGGGCGAAGACTCGATGCGGAGCATGCTGGTCTCCGGCAGCGCCTCGGCGGCGGGCTCCGGCGCAGGCTCGGGGGCCGGCGGCGGGTCCGGGGTCGGCATGGGGGCCGGCCGCGCCACGGTCGGCTCGGCCACCGGCTCCTCGTCGTCTCCGGAGAGCGCGAAGGCCGCGACGACCAGCAGGAGCAGGAGCACGCCCCCGCCGATGGCGGCCAGCACGCGCTTGTCCGGCCCCTGGGCGGCCGGCGGCATGGTGGCGATCGGTCCCCCGCCCCGGGGGATGTCCGAGCGCGTGACCGGCAGCTCGCGCGGCGGCGCGCTCGACGGGAGCGGCGGCGGCACGGAGCTCGCCCGCGGTGGCGGCGGCGCGCTGCCCAGGGCCCCGGCGAGCGCTTCCTCGGCGAGCCCGGAGGAAGGCGGCGCCATGTCGCTGAAGGGGTCGAAGGGCGCGGCCGGGGGCGGCGTCGACCCGAAGGTCGGAGGGGCCGAGCCGTAGCCGGACGCCGGCGGCGCGACCGAGGGAGCGTCGTAGGCCAGCGAGGGCGGCGGCGTCGACGCG
>JBCDGX010000795.1:0-2690 GCA_038750805.1 Myxococcota bacterium | reverse complement strand
GGCCCGCGGGCAGCTCGTGGACCTGGCGACGGATCCGGGGGCGATCGTGTTGCCGAACGCCATGGACCTCTGCGAGACCGGCGTCGCCGGCGCGACGCTTCCGCCCGAGACGGACGACGAGGGAGAGCTCTTCTGCCCCCTGGTCTTCAACGCGCGGGCGAACGGCTCCGGGCTCTCCGGGACGCTCGTCGACGCGATCAGCGACCTCGTGACGAGCATCCAGTTCGAGTCGGTCTCCATGCGCGTGGTCGGCGACCCGAACGGGTTCATCCAGGCGACGATCCCGCGCTCGGCCACGCCGCCGGCGGGCGCCGATCCGCCCACCGTCGCGGACCGGGACGGCGACTTCATCTTCGACAGCTTCGTCGACATCACGCCGGGCACGGTCGTCAGCTTCACCGTGCTCGCCTTCAACGACGCCGTGCCCCAGACCGCCACGGACCAGGTTTTCACGGTGACGCTCCAGATCATCGGCGACGACGTGACGGTGCTCGACGAGGAGACCGTGGTCATCGTCGTGCCCCGGCTCGAGCCCGGCACCTGAGCGCACCCCTGGGGCCTCGATGCGGCGACGCCGCGGACGCCGACGCAACTCGCCGCGACGGCGTCCGAGGCGGCGTCCATGTCCGAGACGTCCGACCTCCCGCCCCTGCGTACCCCCGAGCCCCGGCAGCTCCTGCCCACCGATGCGGAGTGGCCGGACGGGGTGCACGACCTCGCCCGGCCGCCCCGGGAGCTCTTCGTCGCGGGAGCCCTGCCCCCGGGGCCGCGCGTGGCGATCGTGGGCACGCGGCGGGCGGACCCCGGCGGATTGCGCTTCGCCCGTCGCCTCGCGGAGGGCCTCGCGGCGCGCGGCATCTCGGTGGTGAGCGGGGGCGCGCGGGGCATCGACGGGGCGGCCCATCGCGGCGCCCTCGAGGCCACCGCGGGGGCGCCGACGCTGGCGGTGCTCGCGGCCGGCGTCCTTCGCGCCTACCCCCCCGAGCACGCGGAGCTCTTCGCCCGCATCGCGGGGCGCGGCGCGCTCGTCTCGGAGGTGCTCCACGCGGCGCCGCAGAAAGGACGCTTCGTCGCGCGGAACCGCCTCGTCGCGGCCCTCGCGGACGCGGTGGTGGTCGTCCAGGCGCCGGCCCGGAGCGGGGCGCTCGTCACGGCGCGCTGGGCGGTGAAGCTCGACCGGCCGCTCCTCGCCGCTCCCGGCGCTCCGTGGGACGACCGCGCGGAAGGAGCGAACGCGCTGATCCGCGAGGGGCACGCGGCGCCCTGCCTCGGCCTCGCCGACGTGCTGCGGGTGCTCGGGCGCCCGGAAGATCCCGGCGCTGGGACCCGGGCGGCGTTCGCCGCCGCACCGGCCGCTCTGCGCCCCGTGCATCGCGCGCTTGGAGCGACGGCCCAGCACGTCGACGACCTCGCCGACGCGCTCGGCTCGGACGTGGCGTCGGTCCAGCGCGCCCTCCTCCAGCTCCTGCTCCTCGGCCTCGCGACCGAGCGCGATGGGCTCTGGTCGCGGCAGGCCTGAGCACGGCCGCTGGCCGGGGGGGCTCGCCGGCGTCACCCTGCGCGCTCCATGGAACCCCGCGTCACCGTCGTCGGCGCCGGCCTCGCCGGCAGCGAGTGCGCCTGGCAGCTCGCCGAGCGCGGCGTGGCCGTGCGCCTCGTCGAGCAGAAGCCCCAGAAGCGCACGCCCGCGCAGCAGCACGATTTCTTCGCCGAGCTCGTGTGCTCGAACTCTTTCCGCGGCGCTGCGCTCGTCAACGCCGTGGGGCTCCTCAAGGAGGAGATGCGCCGGGCCGGGAGCCTCATCATGCGCCTCGGTGAGACGACCCGCGTGCCGGCCGGCGGGGCCTTCGCCGTCGACCGCGTGCTCTTCGGTGAGGCCGTGACCCGGGCGCTCCACGAGCATCCACGCATCGAGGTCGTCGGGCGGGAGGTGACGTCCCTCGCCGAGCTCGCGCCCTCGCCGGAGAGCCCCGTGGTGCTCGCGACGGGACCGCTCACGGGCGACGCCCTGGCGGCGGACCTCGCCCGCATCGTCGGCGAGGAGCAGCTCGCCTATTACGACGCCATCGCCCCGGTCATCACCACCGAGTCCATCGACTGGAGCGTCGCCTTCAAGGCGAGCCGCTACGACAAGGGCGGCGACGACGCCTACGGCAACTGCCCCATGAGCGAGGCGGAGTACGACGCCTTCGTCGAGGCGGTGATCGCCGCGGAGAAGGTCGCCCCGAAGGACTTCGAGGAGCCGCGCTATTTCGAGGGCTGCCTCCCTCTAGAGGTCATGGCGGAGCGCGGGCGCCTGACCTTGGCCTACGGGCCGATGAAGCCCGTGGGGCTGACGGACCCGCGGACCGGTGAGCGACCCTTCGCCGTCGTGCAGCTTCGCCAGGAGGACGCCGGCGGCACGGCCTACAACCTCGTCGGCTTCCAGAGCCGCATGAAATGGCCGGAGCAGAAGCGCGTGCTCCGCATGATCCCGGGCCTCGAGAACGCGGAGATCCAGCGCTTTGGATCGGTCCACCGGAACACCTTCGTGCGCAGCCCGGCGGTCCTCGACGACCGGCTTCAGCTCCGCGCGCTGCCGGGCGTGTACCTCGCCGGGCAGGTCAGCGGCGTCGAGGGTTACATCGAAAGCGCGGCGCTCGGGCTCGTGCTCGGCGCGACGCTCGGGACCGAGCTCGGCGGAGGCGTCG
>JBCDGX010000794.1:0-2692 GCA_038750805.1 Myxococcota bacterium | reverse complement strand
GGGGGGATCGGCCTCCGCCGCGGCGCGTAGCTCGAGGAGCCCCGGCGCCACGAGATGGCAGCGTCCCTCGAGGGCGACGTCGGCCGCGGCGTCGGTGTAGGCGCAGGGCATGCCTGCCTCGGCGCTCTCGAGCTCCCCGATGACGAAGCGGGCCGGGCCGTTCACCTCGTCGTGCGTGGAGACGACGTCCTGCGGTCGGCGGACGGCGTACTCGGGCTCCGCGCCGAGGCCCTGGCGGACGAGCGCGGCCGCCTCTTCCCGGGGCACGTCCCAGATCCAGGTCAGCACCGGCGTGGGCTGCGGGTCCCCGGCGAAGGCGACCCCGCAGCGCGCGGCGAGCACGGCGCGGGCGGCGTTCCCATCCCCCGCGGCGAGTTCGGGGAAGATGCGCTCCCAGAGGCCGATACGCTCGCCCGGCAGCTTCCAGAGCGGCACGTCGCGTGCCATGAAATCCATCGGGATCGTGTTGAACTCGGTCCCATCGGGGCAGCGGCAGGACGTCGGCTGATTCCGCGGCGGCTGACGGCAGGCCAGCGTTCGGTTCTCTCCGTCGCTGCACGCCCCGAAGCGCAACCCGAAGGTCCTGGCCTCGGCGTCGAGGGGCAGGGCCTCGACCTCCTCGCAGGAGACGGGGCCGGGGGCGGGCTCCGGCGGGGCCTCGGCGGGCGCCTCCCCGCAGCGGGCGCAGCCGACGAGAAACGTGAGGAGCAGGGTGCGTCGCACGGCGGGCCATGTTGCGAGGGCCCCCGCCGGCGTCAAGCGTCCGAAACGCGTCATCGCGCCGCGAAGGAGACCCGGTAGACCCGCCCCCCGCTCTCCTCGGTGAAGAGCACGCTCCCGTCGGGCTGGACGAGCACCCCCACGGGCCGCCCCCAGGTGTCCGGCCCGCTCGGGTCGACGAGGAAGCCCTCGACGAAAGGCTCGTAGCAGCCCGTCGCCGCGCCGCCTTCGAAGGGCACGAAGACGAGCCGGTAGCCGGTGCCGGCGCTCCGGTTCCAGCTCCCCCGATGGGCGACGATGGCGCCGCCCCGGTAGCGCGCCGGAAGAGGCGCGTCCTCGGGCACGAAGCCCAGGCCGAGCGCTGCGGAGTGCGCCTGGAAGAGCACCTCCGGGCTCCGCGTCGCCGCCGCCCGCGCCGGGTCCTCGCTCCGCCCGCCGGCCAGGCGCCGCGGGTCGAGGAGGTTCGGCGCGAGGTACGCGTAGGGCCAACCGTAGAAGGCCCCCTCCTCGATGCGCGCGAGGTAGTCCGGCACCAGGTCGTCGCCGAGGTGGTCGCGCTCGTTCACCGTCGCCCAGAGCGCACCCTCGCGAAGCGCGAGCCCCACGGGGTTCCGAAGCCCGGCCGCAAAAGTCCGGAGTGGTCCCACCCGGCCGCCGGGCACGGACGGGTCAAAGTCAGCCACCTGAATCGTTGCCCGGGGCGCCGCCTCCACCGCCACGTTCGACCGGCTCCCGACGCTGACGAACATCCGCTCGCCGTCGAGGAGCACGTTCCGCGTCCAGTGCTGCCGGTACCCGCCGCCGGGCAGCTCCGCGACCACCTCGCCCGGCCCCTCGAGGCGCTCCTGCCCCCGGCGCCAGGCGTAGCGCCGGACGGCGTTCTGGTTGCCGACGTAGAGCGCCCGCCCATCCGGCGCGAAGGCCATGCCGAAGGGGATGTCGAGCCCCTGAGCGCCGTCGCCGAGGCGGCCCCGCGAATCCGCGACGCCATCCCCGTCCGCGTCCCGCAGCCAGCTGATCCGCTCGGCCTTGCTCTGGGCGACCAGCACCCGGCCGTCCGGCGTCCGGGCCAGCCAGCGCGCGAAGGGGACCTCGTCCGCGAAGAGCTGGACGCGGAAGCGCCCGCCCTCGGCCCGGGGCACGCGGAGCGTCGCGTCGGCCGGCGGGTCCACCAGGTTCGGGCTCTTCCGCGCCGACTCGGAGGCGAAGGGCGCCGGCAGGTCGTCGAGGCGCACGCAGACCTCCGCGACGTCCTGAACCTGCGTCCGCACCTCGCCCGGCAGCGGGGCGGGCTCCGGAACCTCGGTCCCCGGCACGGGCGCCGAAGGGGCGCGCTCCTCGGCGAGCGGCGGTCCGGCGGGGCCCCGCTGGTGGCAGCTCCCGCAAGAAACGAGCGCGAGCACCCAGACGAGGAGCAGAAAACGGATGGCCGGAGCGCCCACGCAACCTACATAGGGGCCAGATGCCGCGCGCCATCCTCCCCGAAGAGCGGATTCACGAAGGGATCCGTCAGAAGCTGACCGAGCACCACGCCGATATCGTCGCCGAGGTGGAGAGCGCCACGCGCGCGCATCCCCTCGTCGTCGTCGGCATGGCGCAGAACCCTCACGTGAAGAAGGCCCGGAAGCTCCTCGACCGGAAGAGCATCCCCTACCACTACCTCGAGTACGGCTCGTACCTGAACACGTGGCGCCGCCGGACCGCGCTGAAGATGTGGACCGGCTGGCCGACCTTCCCGATGGTCTTCCACGAAGGGACGCTCATCGGCGGCGCCGCCGAGCTCGTCCGCTTCGTGGACTCGGGCCTCATCAAGTAGTCACTCGGCCGCGTCGGCGCGCGGCCGGGCCCGGCGGACCTCGCGGATCTTCTCCTGAAGCCCCGGCTCGTCGAGCGGCGCGTCGCCGAAGCGCGCGGCCAGGTACGCCTCCGTGACCTCCCGCGCCGGCGAGGCCGCCGGGTGCCGAAGGGCCTC
>JBCDGX010000793.1:0-2718 GCA_038750805.1 Myxococcota bacterium | reverse complement strand
GTCGGCGCCGTCGTGAACCTCGCGGCGCGCATCGAGAGCCTCACGACCGGCGGCCAGGTGCTGATCAGCGGGGAGCTCCGCGACGCCGTCGCGTCCCCGCTCGAGCTGACGGGCGAACGAACGTTCGAGCCCAAGGGTGCCGCGGCACCGCTCACGGTCTTCGAGGTGCGGGCCCTCGGCGGCGCCCACGACCTCCGCCTGCGCTCGGAGGCGCCGCCGCTCCGGGAGATCGCGCCCCTGGCCATCGGCGTCAGCGCCGTGAGCGACGTGAGCACGGGGCCGCGGCTGCCGGCGACGCTGGTCGCCGTCGCGGCGGATCGCATCGTCGTGCGCGAGGTGCCGGAGGCGCTGAGCGGGGACGTGCGCCTCTACCTCCCCGCCGCCCCCGACGCCGCCGTCTACGGCAAGGTCGTCGCGGCCGAGGGCGACGCGCTGACGGTGGCCTACACCGCCGTGAGCGCAGCGATCGTGGAGGAGCTCGAGCGCCACGTGCGCTGAGCGGGGAGACGAGATGCGTCCGAGCCTGCCGCAGCAAGACCCGAGCCCCGGCACGCGCCGGGCGGCCCTCGCCCGGGCCCGCGTGGAGTACCCCCTCGCCCGGGCTTACAAGTCGAAGACGCGGCGCGCCGGCAACGCCGTGGCCGGTCGCGTGCCGGCCATCGACGAGTTCAGCCCGGAGGTGGCGGCCAAGGTCGCCGCCACGGACGCCCGGCTCCTCGCGAACCACGCCCTCCTCGACCTGCAGGCCATCGGCGGCAACTCGGCGCGGGAGGTGGCGGGCATCGCCCAGCGCCACGTGACCCTCGGCGACGTGCTCGGCATCACGCGCTCGATCGGCACCCGCCACCAGCTCTTCGGTCGCTCCTTCCAGGCCTCGAGCCGCATCGGGCGCTCCTTTCCGCCGAGCGTCCAGGCCTACAAGGACGTCTTCATGGCGACGCCGAAGCCGCCGACGGTGCGGATCTTCGACGACCCGACGCTCCGGGATCGGCTCTTCGCCTGGGTCCGCGTCGCCGGCTCGAACCCCATGGTGCTCCGGGGGATCCGCAAGGTCCCCGCCCCGCACCAGGACCCGCGGCACCTCTTCGAGGAGGTCGTGCGGGACCTCGAGGAGGACGTCAGCCGGGGCCTCGAGCGGCTCGAGGATCGCTTCGAGAAGCGCCTCCCCTGGTGGGTTCGGACCTTCCTGCCCAAGCACGAGGAGCACGGCGCGCCGCCCGGTCACGCCTCGCCCGAGCCCCCGGACCTCCCCGGCGTGCTCCCGGCGCGCTTCCCCGTGACGGACGCGATCTACCAGTCCGTGATGGGCCCGGACGACAGCCTCGAGCGCGCGGCGAAGGAGCGCCGCCTCTACCTCGCGGACTACCGGCTCTGCGATGGCCTCCCGGTCGGGAAGTGGAGCTCGGGTCTCTCCGCCGAGGCGCACGACAAGCACGTCTACGCGCCCATGGCCCTCTTCGCCTGGCGCCGCGCCACGCGCGACCAGCTCGGCGAGCTCGTGCCGGTGGCCATCCAATGCCACCAGCGCGCGACGCCCACGCGTCCGAACCCCATCTTCACGCCCCACGACGGCGTGAGGTGGGCGATGGCCCAGGCCGTCGTGCAGTGCGCGGACGCGAACCACCACGAGATGGTCTGGCATCTCGGCCGCTCGCACATGGTCATGGAGGCGGTCTACGTGTGCGCGCGGCGAACGCTCGCGCCGCAGCATCCGCTGATGATCCTGCTGGCCCAGCACTGCGAGATGACGCTGGCCATCAACGACTACGCGACGAAGCACCTCATCGCGCCCGGCGGCCAGGTGGACCTGCTCTTCGGGTCGACGCTCGAGGGCACGCTGACGATCATGGACCGGGCGCTGAACGAGTACCGCCTCGACCGCGCCTCGCCGCCGGACCAGGCACGCCTCCGGCTCATCGACGACCCCATGGGCCTCCCGGAGTTTCCCTACCGGGACGACGCGGAGGTGCTCTACGCGCCCTTCGCCCGGTGGATCGACGGCTACGTGCGCCTCTACTACGGGCACGAGGGCGACGTGAAGGGCGACGGGGAGCTCGCGGACTTCCTGGCGCTGCTCGCGAGCGAGCAAGGCGGGAACCTGAGCGGCGTGCCCGAGGTGCGCGCGCTCGACGAGCTCGCGAAGATCGTCGCCACGCTCTGCTGGATCGGCTCGGCCCAGCACTCGGCGCTGAACTACACGCAGTTCCCCTTCATGGCCTACACGCCGACGTCGCCCCTCGCGCTCTACGCCGAGGCGCCGACGGAGGACACGCCCGAGAACATGCTCAACTGGGCGCGGCTCCTCGCACCGGCGGGGATGGCGGTGATGCAGAACGACATCGCCTTCCAGCTCTCGAACGTGAAGCATCGGGCCATCGGCGATTACGCGCGGGACGCCTTCCCGGACGCGCGCGTGAAGACGCTGCTGCGGACGCTCCGGGACGATTTCGACCTCGTCGAGCGCCAGCTCCGGGACCGGGACGCCACGCGCTTCCTGCCCTACCCGTACCTCTTCCCGTCCAACGCGCAGAACTCGATCTTCATCTGAGGAGGGCGGAACCGCGATGATCCCGATGACCCGGCCCGACCTCACGCTCCCGTGCCTGCCGCAGCGGGATCCGGCTCCCGACGCGCGCGCCGCGCGCATCGCCGTGGCGCGCACGGAGTATGCGCTCAGCCGTCGCCTCGGCGACCTCCCCTACCCGGCCTCGGTGCCCC
>JBCDGX010000792.1:0-2721 GCA_038750805.1 Myxococcota bacterium | reverse complement strand
GCCGCTGCTTCGGCCGGCTCGGCCGGCTCGGCCGGCGCCTCGGTCGCCGGCGGGTCATCGCCGTGCTCCGTGGGCGCGGCCCCATGCGAGGCGACGAGCGCGACCGTCAGCGCCACCCCCGCCATGGCCAGCGCGCCCAGGGCGAGCCCACGTCGGCGCGGCGCGGCGCGGTCTGCAACGTCCCGGGAAGCTCGCGAGGCCTCCTTCACCGGAAGGCGCGTGCGGGTCTCCGCGGCGAGTGCGGCGGTGCCCTCCTGCGCGGGCTCCCACACGAGGGTTCCCCCGGGCTCGCCTGCACGAAGCGAGGGCCGCGGCGCCACCTCCTCGAGCGCGCCCGGATCGGGACGGGTCGTCACCGACGAGGGGGCGGCGTCGTGGACGACCGGTCGCTCGGGCAGGTGACGACGCACGAGCTCGCCGAGGATGCGCCGCGCGGTCGGGGGCGGGGCCACGTCGACGAGGGCATCGAGGAGGGCGCCCGCGGTCTGTGGCCGATCGTCGGGCTCGGCCGCGAGGAGGCTCTCGATGGCTTCGACGAGCTGCGCCGGCGCCGTCGGCACGTGCTCGCGCAGGGGCGTGAACACGCCGCGCCCGATGCGGTCGAGCGTGTCCAGGTCCGTGACGCCCTGGAAGGGCCGGCGTCCCGCGAGCGATTCGTAGAGCGTCACGCCCAGCGCGAACAGATCGCTCCGGGGGTCGAAGCGACCGGTGCGCGCGTACTCGGGCGCCATGTAGGGGACCTTCCCCTTCACGACGCCGCTCTCGGTGACGCCGGGCTGGTTCCACGCCTTCGCGATGCCGAAGTCCGTGAGCTTCACTTCGCCGGCCGTGCTCAAGAGCACGTTGCTCGGCGAGACGTCCCGGTGCACGACCCCGCTCGGCTGGCCGTCGCGCGTGGCGCCGTGCGCGAAGTCGAGCGCCGCCGAGAGCTCGTACGCCAAGAAGCAGACGAGGCCGCTCGTCAGCCGGTCGTCCTCGGCCGCGAGCACACGGAGCAGGGCGCGGAGGTCGAGCCCCTCGACGAGCTCGAGCGCCAGGAAATGGGAGCCGTCGACCACGCCGAAGTCGAGGACCTGCGCGACGTTCGCGTGGCGCAGCCGCGCCGAGACCCGGGCCTCCTCGAGGAAGAGGCGGACGAACTCCGCGTCCTGCTCGAAGGCCGGCAGGATGCGCTTGAGGCAGACGCGCTGCTCGAAGCCCCCGGGGCCGTGGCGCACCGCCAGGAAGGTCTCCGCCATCCCGCCCGCGCCGAGGCGATGGAGGAGCCGGTAGGGGCCGAGCTGCCGCTGGCGAGGGTCCATGCGGAGCGCGGACGCTACCAGCGCGCTGCCGGCCGCGGCAAAGGCGCCGGGGCCTCCGTTCGGGAGGCGCTCAGCCGAGCCGCGCGTCGAGGTCGCGCCAGAGGTCCTCGACGTCCTCCACGCCGACGCTCAGTCGCAGGAGCCCTGGACCGATGCCCGCGGCCTCGCGCTGCGCTTCGGCCATGGACGCATGCGTCGTGGCGGCCGGGAACGTGAGGAGGCTCCGGAGATCACCGAGGCTCACGGCCCGGGCGATGAGCGCGACGCCGTCGTAGAGGCGGCGCCCCGCAGGCTCTCCTCCGGCGAGCTCGAACGCGACGAGCGAGCCGAAGCCGCGCTCCATCTGCCGCCGCGCGAGCGCGTGCTGGGGATGGGAGCCGAGCCCCGGGTAGCGCACGTGCGCGACGGCGGGGTGCGCCTCGAGGCGCGCGGCGAGCTCCGCGGCGTTGGCGCTCGCAGCGGCCTGACGGAGGGGCAGGGTCTTCAGTCCCCGGGCGACGAGCCAGGCGACGAAGGGCGCGATGGCCGCGCCGGCGGATCGAGCGCCGGCCTCGCGAACGGCGGCCACGAGCTCTGCGCGCCCGCTCACGACGCCGGCCACCGCGTCGCCATGGCCCGCCAGCGCCTTCGTTGCCGCGTGCACGCTGAGGTCCGCGCCGAAGGCGAGGGCGCGCTGGTGGTAAGGGGTCGCGAAGGTCCCGTCGACGACGAGGAGCGCACCCGCGCCATGCGCGAGCGCCGCGAGGGCCTCGAGGTCCAGGAGGTCGAGCACCGGGTTGGCCGGCGTCTCGGCCCAGACGATCTTCGTTCGCGGGCTCAGGGCCGCGCGGGCCGCATCGAGGTCCCGGAGGTCCACGTAGCGCGTCCTGACGCCGAAGCGGGCGAAGACCGTGGCGAGGAGCCGCGCCGTCTCCGCGTAGAGGCTCTGGGGCGCGACGACCTCGTCCCCGGCCTCGAGGAGGCCCGCGAAGACGCCGTGGATGGCCGCCATGCCGCTCCCCACGGCCACGCAGGCCTCCGCGCCCTCGAGCGCCGCGACCTTCGCCTCCAGGCAGCGGCCGTTCGGGTGGCGCCAGCGTCCGTAGATGTAGCCCTCGCGCGTCCCGGCGAACTGCCCGGCCGCGTCGTCCGCGTCGGCGAAGGCGTAGGTCGTGGCCTGCACGATGGGCGCGTCCAGGGCCCCCGTGGCGGCGTCGGGGGCGTCGCCGGCGTGCACCGCCTCCGTCGCGAAAGCCCGGCGAGGCGGCTCGCTCAACGCCCGGGCCGCGGGCCGAAGACCTGGAGGCCGATCTCGCCGTAGCCGCGCTCGACCTTCACCTCGACGCGGAGCGGGCCGTCCGTGGCCGCACAGAAGCGCGCCGCGGGCTGGGGCGCCGGCTCGCCGTGCCCGCGCTCGTTGCCGAAGGCGTCGCGCGCCCGG
>JBCDGX010000791.1:0-2724 GCA_038750805.1 Myxococcota bacterium | reverse complement strand
GGAAGGCCTCGAGGAGGCGCGTCTTTCCGATGCCCGTCGGCCCCTCGACGATGGCGAGGCGCTCCCCGCCCTGGCGGCACTCCCGGTAGAGCTCACCGAGGCGGGCCAGCTCCGCCTCGCGGCCGAGGCAGCGGACGGCCGAGGCGGCGCTCGTGGCGGGCTTGGTCGGCTTCGGGGGCCCGGGGAGGGGGATGGCGGGGAGGGTGGCGGTCATCGCTCGCGTCCGTTCATCCGTACTGCTCCACCCGGCTCGTGCGTCGCATCGCTCATCCGGGAGGGATCCGGACCGTGCGAAAAGGGACGGCAAAGCCCCAACCGCTGCATGGTGAGGCACCGTTCAGGTGTCAGCAAGACAACGCTGGACGGTCCGCGAGGGCTCCGCCCCGTGAAAGGTGTAACGCACGGCGCCCCCGAGAGTTACCTGGCGGGCCCGAGCATGGCGGAAATCGTTGAGATCCGGGCCTTCGCCGTAAACGACCTGACGGATCTGCGTCGCGCGGCGCCGCGGCGCCGTTGCGATCGAAACACGTGCGGAACCTAACGCCCGCGGTAGTCGTCGGCGCGGATCCCGTACCGATCGAGCCACCGATGGATCTGCATGCGCGCCTTCCCGAGCTCCCGCCCGACGGCGGCGAGGTTGCCGCCATGGCGCTCGAGGAGGGCCCGGAGCTCGGCCTCGGAGGGGGCGCCGCTCCGCCGTGCGGGCGTGGCCGGGACCGCTTCGGTGGCCGGCGGCGTTCGCTGCTGGGCCTGCCGCTGACCGTGCCCCTCGAGGCAGCGCTGCACCGGAGGCGGGAGGTGGGCGAGGTCGAGGGCGTCGCTCTCGGCGAGCGCCAGCGAGAGCTTCACGGCGCTCTCCAGCTCGCGGACGTTGTAGGGCCAGTCGTAGTGCGCGAGCGCGAGCATGTAGGGGAAGCTCGCCGCCGCCGTCGGCCGGCCGGCCCGGACCAGGAAGTGGCGGACCAGCCGGTGCAGGTCCTCGCGCCGCTCGCGGAGCGGCGGGAGCCGGAGCACGGCCTCCCGCAGTCGGGCGAGCAGATCGCCGCGGAAGACGCCCCGGGCGACCTGGGCGTCGAGGTCCCGGTGCGTCGCGCAGACGACGCGCACGTCCACGGGCGTCGGCACCGTCGCGCCGAGCGGCAGCACCTCCCGCTCCTGGAGCACCCGCAGTAGCTTGGCCTGGGCCTCGAGGGGCATGTCGCCGATCTCGTCCAGGAAGAGCGTGCCGCCGTGGGCGGCCCGAATCAGCCCGGTCTTGTCGCTCGTCGCCCCGGTGAAGGCGCCCTTTCGGTAGCCGAAGAGCTCGCTCTCGAGGAGATGCGCCGGCAGCGCCGCGCAGTTGATGGCCTGGAAGGGGCCCCGGCGGCCGCCGAGGCGATGGAGCTCGCGGGCGACGAGCTCCTTGCCCGTCCCGGACTCGCCGGAGACGACGACGGAGAGCTCCGTGCGTGCGACCTTGTCGAGGCGCCCGAGGAGCGCGTCGAGCTGGTAGCCCCCCACGAGGGGGGAGTCGCGCACCGCGTGGGACACGGGGCGGGAGGTCTCCACCACGCTCCCGTCGACCCGGTAGGCCGTGAAGGCGTAGACGGCCCCGGCCGCGAAGCGGAAAATCGTGTCGCCGACGCGCACCACGTCGTGCTCCCGGAGCCGCCCGGCGTCGACGCGGAGGCCGTTGATCACGGTGCCGTTCGTCGAGCCCTGGTCGACGATCCACCAGCCGTCCGGGCGGCGCTCGACGCGCGCGTGGTGCCGGCTGACGGCGGCCTCGGGGATCGAGAGCGTGTTGTCGGCCTCGCGGCCGAGGGTCGTGACCTGCCCCGTGAAGGGCAGCGCGGCGGGCAGGTGTGCGTGCAGCCGCGAGTAGACGAGGACGAGGCCCGGCGTGGGGTCGCTGCGGGCGTCGACCCGGGGGACGGCCTCGACCGATGCCGTCGTCCACCCTCGCCGATCCGATGCCATCCGAGTCGGCGACCCTAGCACGCGGTGGCCGGATTCAACCTGCGGCCAGGCGTCCAACGTCGAGCGCGTCGACCAGCGCCACCAGCTCGCTCGGGAGGAAGGGCTTCCGGATGGCCCGGTCCGGCTCGATCGCGAGGGGCCCGGGCGAGGCCGCCCCGCTCATCAGCACCGTATGCCGCGCGCGGCCCGCGGAAACGAGCTCGGCCAACACGCGGTCGCCGCGGACGTCCGGCAGCGAAAGGTCCGCCAGCACGATGCCCCACTTCGCGTCGTCCTCGAGCACCGGCTGGCCCTCGCCGACGCCGGACACGGCGTAGCCGCGGAGGGTCAGCGCGGTCACGACGAGCTCGCGGAGCCCCGGGTCGTCCTCGATGACGAGCACGCGCGGGACGGCGCCCGTCGATGCCCGCAGACGCGTCGCGCTGCGCGGCGGCTCGGCGACCCGCGCGGGGAGGGCGACGCGGAAGGCCGTGCCGCCGCCTTCGCGATGACGGACCGAGAGGCGCCCGCCGGCCTCGCGGACGGTGCGCTCGGCGAGGTGGAGACCGAGGCCGGTGCCGTCGTGCCGGCCGGTGACGAAGGCCGCGAAGGGATCGCCGAGACTCTCCGGGAGGCCGGGGCCGTCGTCCCTCACCTCGACGAAGGGCCCGTCCGCGCTCGCGCCGGCCTCGAGCTCGACGAGCTGGCCGCCCCCCCGGCCGAGCGCCTGCACCGCGTTCAGCGCGAGGTTCCAGAGGACCCGGAAGACGTGGTGGCGGGGCGCGT
>JBCDGX010000790.1:0-2732 GCA_038750805.1 Myxococcota bacterium | reverse complement strand
CAGCAGCGCGGCAAGCGCCACCCGCGGGAGCCGCTCGTCGTCGACGACGAGCGCGCGCACGGTCACTCCGCGGCCTCCGCCAGGGCCGCGCTTCCCAGATAGCTGGAAGGAAACGCGACCCGGGCCACGACCGCGCCGCCCTCCGCCGCGAGCGCGAAGCGCGCGCTCTCGCCGTAGCGCACCGCGAGCCGGTCGCGCACGAGCCGGAGCCCGGCACCCGGATGCTCGGTAGGTTCCGCGCCAGTGGGTTCCGCGAGGCGGCCCGCGTTTCGCACCTCGAGCACCAGCTCCTCGCCGGCGCGATGCCCGGCGATGACGACCTCGTTCGTCCCGTCCGCGCGCCCGCCATGCTTCAGCGCGTTCTCCACGAGCGGCTGAAGCAGCATGCTCGGCATCGGCTCGCCGCGAAGCGCGTCCGGCACGTCGAAGCGCACCGTGAGTGCATCACCCAGCCGATGTTGCTCGCAGCGGAGGTACTGGCGCAAAAACCCGAGCTCGTCGGCGACGGTCGTCATCTCTTCGCCCGAGGCATCGAGGGCACGGCGAAAGAGCGCGGCGATGTCGCAGGTCATCTCCCGCGCCTCGGCGGGGTCCTCGTCGATGAGGCCGACGAGGGAGCTCAGGCTGTTGAAGAGGAAATGCGGCTCGAGGCGGGCCCGGAGGGACGCGAGCTGGGCCTCTTTCGCGAGGGCCATGAGGCGCAGGTTGCGCTCTTCGGCGGTACGGGAACGGCGGACGAAGACAGGCAGGAAGAAGAGGCCGGTCCAGCCGGTCAGGAGCACGGACATGGTCGTCGCGGTCCACAGCTCGGGGAAGTAGCCGGTGGACGGATCCAGGTAGCTCGTGGTTCGAAGCGCCGCCGGAAAGGCCCATGTCCAGAGGCCTACGCCGGCGAGGAGCTGCGCGACCACGGCCACGGCCGCGCGCCGCCCACGCAGCCGGCGCCAGGACAGCTCGTAGCCGTGGGCGAGCGCGCCCGAGACGCCGAGCGAGAGGGCGATGACGACCCCCTGAATGGCCAGGACCTCGCTCAGGGGCGCGTCCGCCATCACGTGAACTTCGACCCCCCAGAAGCCGAAGATGAAGGCGTCGACGTAGAGCCACCCGAGGACGTGCAGCGTCCAGTAACGCCACGACAATCGCACTTCGGGGCGGGAGGAAGCGAACGCCACCTTGCGACTCCCCTCGGGCAAGCGGCTCACTGCTGCATGGTGGCTCAACGCGTCGACCTCTCGTCGCACGACAGCGACCGCTCGTCGCACGGCCGCTCCCTGCCTTCCGCTCTTGATTATCAGTATCAGCAAGCGTCGCGGGGCACCATTCCGTCCGGCTGCGGCGAAGGAGCTTCGAGTGGCCATGACCTGCACCTCCGTTCCCCGCGGCCTCCGCGCCTCCACGCTCGCCCTAATCACGTTTGCGCTGGCCATCGGGTTGGCGGGATGCGGCGACGACGATGGGTCGACCACGGAGACCGGTATGGACATGGCCATGCCCGATGCGGCGCCGGGTGATGCGGGCATGCAGGACGCCGAGGTGGAGGACATGGCGGATGCCGGGCCGGACTTCCCCGATGGCGCCATCGTGTGCAGCTGGACCTTCACTCCCGACGGGGTCGTCAGCTTCCTGCGCTTCATTCCCGACGCCGAGCTGGACTCCGGCGAGGTCATCGACGCGACCGGGGAGGCCATCGAGCTCGGCGGTCCCACGTTCTGCAGCTTCGTCGGCAACAGCGTCTTCGTGCATGAGCAGCAGACGCCAACGATCACGCGCTACGACCTGATGCCCGACGGCACCCTCGCTGAAATCGAGCGGGTCGGTCTGATGTCCTTCGGCGTGACCGGCTTCAATCTCGGCTTCGGTACGCAGCCGCCGGTCTTCGCGGACCGAGGGTTCCATGTCGACGAGCCCACGCAGCAGATCGCCGTCTGGGACCCACGCTCGATGACGACCATCGGCGCCATCCCCGTCGAAGGCTTCGAGCCCCCGGTGGGCTCCGAGCTCGCGACGGGCGGCTTCCGAGTGCTGACGGTCGGGGACGACCTCCTGCTGGTGGGGAGCTTTCGGTCCACCGAAAACGACCTGATCACGAACGGCCTCGTCGCCGGCCTCGTGGAACGGGACGCCCCCGACACGCTGCGCGTGGGGTCCTTCGACGACCGCTGCGGCAACGCTCAGCGCGACGTGGCCCGCGATACGAGCGGGAACGTCTACTTCACGCTCAGCTCCGTTGCGGCCGTGCAGCATGCGCTCGGCCTGGACAACACCATCGAGCCCTGCGTCCTGCGTATCGCGCCAGGAGACGTGGACTTCGACCCGGACTACTCACTGGCGCTCAACACGGTCACCGGCGGGCGCCCCACGCATGGGTTCATCCCCCTCGAAGACGGTCGAGCGCTCGTGTTGGCCTTCGACACGGACGCCATGCCCATCGACCCCGAGCTCAGTGCCGCCGAGATCGTGCAGATTCCCAACTGGGATTACTACGTGTGGGAGGTGGGCACGACGAACCCGGCGACGCTCGTCCCGGAGCTCACGGACCAGATCGGGTTTTTCAATGTCCGCACGTACGACGGCCGAACGTTCCTGCTCAATCCCGACCTCGCCACGGGCGGCGCCACCCTGGTCGACCTGAGCGAGCGTCCCTTCGCTACCCGCTGTACGTTCGGGGCTATCTTTCCATTTTTTGCCCCTTTGGCCCCTTTTTTTTTCCCGGACCGCTTGCCGCCGCGCAT
>JBCDGX010000789.1:0-2737 GCA_038750805.1 Myxococcota bacterium | reverse complement strand
CCGCGAGCACCACCGCGCCGATCACGAGGGTCAGCTTGCTCCTCGCCGGCGCCACCGAGGCCGGCGCGGCGTGCGCCACGGGCGCCGCCGGCGCAGAGCCGCCGAAAGGCACGGGCTCCGGCGGGGTCGCCCCTGCGAGCGCCGCGTCGATCTCCGCGAGGGACGCCTCGGCCCAGCGCCGATGGGAGGCCTCGAGACCGAAGGCCCCGGCGATGGCATCGGCCAGCGCGCCCACGGTCCCCGGTCGTCCCGTCTTGTCCTTCGAGAGCGCCCGATCGATCACGTCGTCGAAGGCGTGGGGGTACGCCGCGTTGATCCCGCTCGGCGGCGGCGGGTCGGCGTTCATGATCTTCATCAGGATCTCGGCGACGTTGCTGCCTTCGAAGGCCACGTTCCCCGTCGCCATCTCGTACGCGATGGCCGCGATGGCGAAGACGTCCGTGCGCTGGTCGATGTCCAGCTTCCCCATCGCCTGCTCGGGCGACATGTAATAGGGCGAGCCGAGCGTCGTGCCGAAGGCCGTGAGCTTCGGCCCCGTCTCCATCTGCAGCTTCACGCTGCCGAAATCGAGGATCTTCACCCGGTCGCCCTGCTCGGTGCGCACGAGAAAGATGTTCTCGGGCTTGAGGTCGCGGTGGATGAAGCCGAAGGAGTGCGCCGCGTCGAGGGCCGCCGCGAGCTGCGAGACCGCCCGCACGGTCCGCGCCGGGGCGAAGGTCCCGGCGTGCTTGAGCGCCTCGCTGAGCTCTTCGCCCTCGAGGTACTCCATGGTCATGTAGGGCGCGCCGTCCGTGGCCGCGCCGAAATCGAGCACGTCGATGACGCCCGGGTGGTCGAGCTCCTCCGCCGCGTCGTACTCGCGCCGGAAGCGCTCGACGGCGACGTCGTCCTTCATGACCTCCGCGTGGAGCACCTTGATCGCGACGCGCGCACGCGTCTCCGCGTGCCGGCCCTCGTAGACGCGGCCCATGGCGCCATCCGCCACGCGCGCCACGACGACGTAATCACCCAGCTGCGTGCCAATGCGAGGGTCGGTGTCCGTGGGGTCTTGCATTTGGAGGGTCAGAGCGCCGTCATGGCCGCAGAAGGAAGCATCGTCGGCGTACGTCGTTCCGCACACGGGGCAGCGTCGCACGGCGCGAGCATAAACCGCCTTCCGTCCCCGTCCATCGCGCGGTCCTCAGCGGCCCCAGCGAAACCAGCGGCCAAGCACCCGGTCGAAGGCCAGCGTGAGCTCGGCGCCGTCGGGCTCGCGCACCCGAAAGCACTGCAGCATGCCCCCGGTGAGGCCGCCGCTCTCCTCCCAGCGTCCGAGCACCTCGAGGGCGATCGTCTCGTCCCCCTTGGCGTAGGCTGCGGGCGCCGCCTCCCAGCCGACGGACGCGCGCACGGTGACGCGGAGGTCCTCGCCGGCGGGGTCCCAGCTCGGCGCGACGATGGCGGCTTCCTCGCGGAGCTTGGCGACGAGCTCCTCGGCGCGGTCGACGAGGTGCTGGTCCGTGCTCCCGCCGACCGCCAGCACGGCCATCAGGTAGCCATCGCCCATGTCGCGGACGACGATGTCCCGCTGCTCGCCCCGGAGCTCGAGGGCGTGCGCGCGCCCGAGGCCCACCCGGAGCACGGCGCCGACCACCTCGTTCAGCGTCGCCCGGAGCTGCGCCCCGGCGATCTTGGCGTCGAAGGGCGGGAGCGTGGAGCAGTAGTCGATGGTCTCGCCCTCGGAGTCCGCGAAGGAGACCGCGAGCACCTGCGGCGCGGCCTTGAAGAACGCGCGCAGCAGGGGCGTGAAGGCGGTCTCCCCCTGGTCCCGCGGCGCCTCCGGGCGGCGGATGGCGATGAACGAGCTGCGGCTGCGGCGCTTCCGGCTCACGGCCCCCCCGGCGGCACCGTGAGGGGCGCGAGGGGCCCGTCGTCCGCGAGCGCGGCGGCCACGGCGTCGTCCTCGAGCGCCACGCGACCAACGGCGAGCTCCGCCACCAGGCGCTGAAGGGCGACGGAGACCGCGTTGTCGTGGGCGACCTCCTCGCGCGCGGCCACGAAGCCCGCGAAGTCGACGCGCTCCGCGGGAATCACGGGGTCCACGCGGACGACGAGCGCGACGCTGCCGACGAGGAGGGGCTCGGCGAGGAGGCCCGACGCGTCGAGCTCGCCGTGCACCGCCGCTCGGTAGGCCGCGGGGATCGTCGTCTCGCCGCGGGCGAAGGGATCGAAGCGTCGCACCTCTGCGGGTACGCCCCGGAAGCGCGCGCGCTCCCCTGCCTCCTCGAGCTCGCGCACGAGCGCGTCCCAGCCGAGGGTCCCCGCTAGGACCTCCGCCTGGAGCGCCCGCGCCGCGGCGAGCGCGGCCTCGCTCGGCCCCTCCCCGGCGTCTCCGGGCTCGCCGAGCAGCGCGACGTGCGTGGTCCCGCGGCGCTCGGGCGTCACGACGCCTCCGCTCGCCTCGAAGGCCTGCCGGAGCGCCGCCTCGTCGAGGGGCGGGACGGGCGTCTCCTCCTCCACCGCGAGCATGAGCGCCCGCACCTCGGCCCGGCGCCGCGCGACCTCGTCGAAGGTGCCCTCGGGGACGCCCCTTCGCTCCCCCTCGGCGAGCAGCAGGAGCTCCTCCTCGAGGCGCGCGAGAGCCAGCTCCGGCGCCAGCTCGAGGCGCCGCGCCGCGTTCGCGACGTCGCCCACGCCGATGGGAACGCCGTCGACGCGCGCCACCACGGCGCCCGAAGGCTCCCGCGCCACGCGCGTG
>JBCDGX010000788.1:0-2750 GCA_038750805.1 Myxococcota bacterium | reverse complement strand
CGGCCTCTTCGACGAGGTCCGTGAGCTCGTCGATGATGAACGCGCCCTGGAGCGGGTTCTCGTTCTTCGCGAGGCCGAGCTCCTCGTTGATGATGAGCTGGATGGCCAGGGCGCGGCGGACGCTTTCCTCCGTCGGCGTCGTGATCGCCTCGTCGTAGGCGTTCGTGTGGAGCGAGTTGCAGTTGTCGTAGATCGCGTAGAGCGCCTGCAGCGTCGTCCGGATGTCGTTGAAGGCGATCTCCTGCGCGTGCAGGGACCGGCCGCTCGTCTGGATGTGGTACTTCAGCTTCTGCGAGCGGGCGTTGCCGCCGTACTTCCGGGCGATGGCCTTGGCCCAGATGCGCCGCGCCACGCGCCCGATGACCGCGTACTCGGGGTCCGTGCCGTTCGAGAAGAAGAAGCTGAAGTTCGGCGCGAAGTCGTCGATCTTCATGCCGCGTGAGAGGTAGTACTCGACGAAGGTGAAGCCGTTCGCGAGCGTGAAGGCGAGCTGGCTGATGGGGTTCGCCCCGGCCTCGGCGATGTGATATCCGCTGATCGAAACCGAGTAGAAGCGCGTCACCGCGTGCTCGATGAAGTAGGCCTGAATGTCGCCCATCATCCGCAGCGCGAACTCGGTGGAGAAGATGCAGGTGTTCTGCGCCTGGTCCTCCTTGAGGATGTCGGCCTGCACCGTGCCGCGGACGGCCTTCAGCGTCTCCGCCTTGATGCGCGCGTAGGTCTCTGCGGGCAGCACCTCGTCACCGGTCACGCCGAGGAGCAGGAGCCCGAGCCCGTCGTTCCCCTCGGGGAGCTCGCCCTGGTAGCGAGGCCGCGGCACGCCGCGCTCGGCGTACAGGGCGTCGATGCGCGCATCGATCTCGTCGGCCTTGCCTTCGGCGCGGAGGTACTTCTCGCACTGCTGGTCGACGGCGGCGTTCATGAAGAAGCCCAGCAGCATCGGGGCCGGCCCGTTGATGGTCATCGAGACGCTGGTCGCCGGGTCGCAGAGGTCGAAGCCGCTGTAGAGCTTCTTCGCGTCGTCGAGCGTGGCGACGCTGACCCCGGAGTTGCCGATCTTCCCGTAGATGTCCGGGCGCGGGTCCGGGTCCTCGCCGTAGAGCGTGACCGAGTCGAAGGCCGTGCTCAGGCGCTTCGCGGGCATGCCGCGGGAGACGTAGTGGAAGCGCCGGTTGGTGCGCTCGGGCCCGCCCTCGCCGGCGAACATGCGGGCGGGGGCCTCGCCCTCGCGCTTCAGCGGGAAGACGCCGGCGGCGAAGGGGAACTCGCCGGGGAGATTCTCGCGGAGACGCCAGTTCAGGATGGCGCCCCAATCGGCGTCCTTCGGAAGGCTGACGCGGCGCACGGTGTTGCCGCTGAGCGTTTTTCGCGTGAGCGGCTGCCGGAAGGTCTTGCCCCGAACCTCGTAGGCGTACTCGTCGCCGGCGTAGCGCGCGCGCACGTCGGGCCACTCGCGGAGGAGGGTCTTCGAGCGCGCGGAGAGGCGGTCGAGGATGCCGTCGTAGCGCTTCCGGAGCGTCGCGACCTCGGGGGCGTCGTCCGGGCGGCTCCCGGGGTCGGCGAGCGGCGCGAGGTCGCCTTCGTCGCCGCGGAGCGCGGTGATGGCGCCGGCGAGCTGGAAGGCGCGGCGCGCGAGGCGGACCTCGGCTTCGACCTCGTGGTCGTAGCGCCGGCTCTCCTCGACGATCTCGGCGAGGTAGCGCGTTCGCTCGGGCGGCACGATGAAGCGCTTCTCACTCTCGCCATCGGCGGGCACGAGGTTCGGCGCGAGCACGCCGGTGCGCTCGTGAATGGTCTCCATGAGCCGGCGGTAGAGGGCGTCGGTGCCGGGGTCACCGAACTGCGAGGCGATGGTGCCGAAGGCCGGCATGGTCGCGGGGTCCGCGTGGAAGGCACCGCGGTTCCGCTGCATCTGCTTGCGCACGTCGCGGAGGGCGTCGAGGCTGCCGCGCTTGTCGAACTTGTTGATGGCGACGACGTCGGCGAAGTCGAGCATGTCGATCTTCTCGAGCTGCGTCGCGGCGCCATACTCGGCGGTCATGACGTAGAGGCAGACGTCGGCGTGGTCGGTGATGGCGGTATCGGACTGCCCGATGCCACTCGTCTCCACGATGACCAGGTCGAAGCCGGCGGTGCGGCACACGTCGATGGCGTCCTGCACGTGCGCGCTGAGCGCGAGGTTGGCCTGCCGCGTGGCCAGCGAGCGCATGAACACCCGCGGGTGGTCGATGGCGTTCATGCGAATGCGGTCGCCAAGGAGCGCACCGCCCGAGCGCCGCCGGCTCGGGTCGATGGAGAGGACGGCGAGCCGCTTGTCCGGCTGGTCGCGGAGGAAGCGGCGCACGAGCTCATCGACGAGCGACGACTTCCCGGCGCCGCCGGTCCCCGTGATGCCGAGCACGGGCACGGTGGCGTCGGTCTTCGCGGCGGCGCGGAGCTGCGGCCCCACCACGTCCCCATGGTTCTCGGCGAGCGTGATGAGGCGGCCGAGCGCGAGCGGGTCGGTGGCCGTCATGCGCGCGAGCAGGTCCTCGAGCTCGGCGGGCGAGGTGGTCGCGAAATCGCACCCCTCGAGCACCTGGTTGATCATCCCCTGCAGCCCGAGCGAGCGCCCATCGTCGGGACTGAAGAGCTTGGCCACGCCGTGGGCGTGAAGCGCGTCGATCTCCTCCGGCAGGATGGTCCCGCCGCCTCCGCCGAAGATGCGCGCCTTCGACCCCTTCTCCCGAAGCAGGTCGACCATGTACTTG
>JBCDGX010000787.1:0-2755 GCA_038750805.1 Myxococcota bacterium | reverse complement strand
TCCAGCTGGTCGACGTCCCGGGTCTCGTCGACGCGTTCGGTCTCGAAGATCTTCGGTAAATAGGCCTCGGGCCAGCGGCGGATGCCCGGGATCCGGGACCCTTCGGTGGGTTGGCACCCCACGATGTGAACGTCCGGCCGCACTTCCTTGAGGTAACGACTGACGCCCATGATCGTCCCCGTGGTGCCCATGGCCGAGACGAAGTGCGTCACCGCGCCCTCCGTATCGCGCCAGATCTCCGGCCCCGTCCCTTCGTAATGGGCGCGCCAGTTATCGGGATTCGAGAATTGGTCGAGCATGAAGTAGCCGCGCTCCGCGACGCGCTCCCGGGCCAGGTCGATGGCGCCCTCCATCGATCGTTCGGCCGGGGTCAGCACGACCGTCGCGCCGAAGGCCCGCATGGTCTTCACGCGCTCGGCGGTGCTGCTGGCCGGCATCACGAGCTGGATGTCGTAGCCCCGCGTCGCCGCGATCATGGCGAGGGCGATGCCCGTATTCCCGCTCGTCGGCTCGATGAGCGTCGTGCCGCGTGTCAGGTCTCCCCGCTCCTCGGCGCGCCGGATCATCGACCAGGCGGCGCGGTCCTTCACGGACGAGCCGGGGTTGTTTCCCTCCATCTTCCCGAAGAGCCGAACGCGCGGATTGTCCGTGCCGGTCGGCAGCTCTACGAGGGGCGTGTTTCCGATGCGATCCGTCAGCTTCATGCGCGTGTCCGAGCATAAGGCTACGTTGGCCGAGCGCGAGGAGCTCCGGATGCGCAGCGAGCCGAAGAACTACAAGGCCCTCGAGGCGTCCATCGACGCCATCAGCGAGAGCTACGCGAGCGACCTCGCGATCAACAACCTCGAAAGCGCCGCGCTGCCCAACAAGCGCGCGGTCATCGAGTCCTATCAGGAGCTCGCGACGGTCCTCTACATGGGCTTCTACGCGACGCGGCGCCTGCACCCGGACAACCTCCGGCACGCCCTCGCGGAGCACCTGCACCGCGCCCACGACCTGCTCGTCGAGCAGATCGAGCGTTCGCTGACCTACCAGCATTGGGCCGGCACCCGCCACGAGTGCCCGCCGCCGGGCTCCGGCGAGGACGTGGTGCTCGCGCTCCTCGACGCGATCCCGGAGATCCGGCGCAAGCTGAACGGAGACGTGATCGCGGCCTTCGACGGCGACCCGGCCGCGGAGAGCCTCGAGGAGGTGGTCTTCTCCTACCCCTCGGTCGCCGCGGTGACGGCCTATCGCCTCGCCCATCAGCTCCATCGGAGCCGCGTGCCGATGATCCCGCGCATCCTGAGCGAGCACGCGCATTCGCGGACCGGCATCGACATCCACCCGGCGGCGCAGATCGGTGAGCGCTTCTTCGTCGACCACGGCACGGGCGTGGTCGTCGGCGAGACCGCGGTGATCGGCGACGACGTGAAGCTCTACCAGGGCGTCACGCTCGGCGCGCTCTCGATCCCGCGCCGGGGCAACAAGCAGAAGCGCCACCCGACGCTCGAGGACGGGGTGACCGTCTACTCGGGGGCCACCATCCTCGGCGGCAAGACCGTCATCGGCGCCGGCTCGGTGATCGGCGGCAACGTGTGGCTCCCACACTCGGTCCCCCCGGGCTCGAAGGTCTTCGGCGGCGCCAAGGAAGGCGGCCCGAGCCTCCTTCCCGAAGAGCCCTGAGCCTCGCCGTGGCACCTCGCTGGGTCCGCGGCGCGCTTCTCGCGCTCGCCGCGGGTGCCCTTCACGTCGCCGTGTGGGTGGTCGGCTCGCTCTGGTTCCGCCTTGGCATGGACGCCGAGAAGGGTCCCGTCTTCGAGCGCCTCATGCGCTGGCCCGGGTCCCTTCTCGGGACGCTCCTCGGCCTACCGCCCGGCGCCGAGCTCGCGCTCAGCGCGACGGCGTTCGCCCTGGCGGTCGGCGGCGCGTACTACGCGCTCGCTCGCTGGTCGGCCGGGCGCGGGCCGACGTAGCGGGCGCGGGGCCGGAGCAGGCGCCCCGTGGCCCGCTGCTCCCGCGCATGGGCGCACCAGCCGGCGATGCGGCTGCACGCGAAGAGCGCGGTGAAGGCCTCCCGGGGGATCGCGAGGCCCTCGAGGAGCGTGGCCGTCGCCATCTCGACGTTCGCCCGGAGGCGGCGCTCCGGCTTGCGCTCCGCGAGCACGGCCTCGGCCTCGCGCTCGACGGCCCGGGCCAGGGCGAGGCGGGGGCTCTCGCCGTCGAGGCTCCTTAGCGCGTTCTCGAGCGCCGCCGCCCGCGGGTCGCGCACCCGGTAGACGCGATGCCCCATGCCCATGATCCGCCGGCCCGCGTCGAGCTCACCGGCGAGCCAAGCGCGCGCGCGGCCGGGCGTGGCGATGGCGTCGAGCATGTCGAGCACGGGACCGGGCGCGCCCCCATGAAGCGGTCCCTTCAACGCACCGAGGGCCGCGAGCACCGACGAGGTCAGGTCCGAGCCCGTCGAGGCCACGACGCGGGCCGCGAAGGTCGAGGCGTTCAGACCGTGGTCGATCACCGTCACCCAGTAGGCGTCGAGGGCGTCGGCCTCGGCCTGGATCGGGCCGCGTCCGTGCAGCAGGCGCAATGCGTCCATCGCGGGTCGCGCGTGGGGATCGGGCGAAAGCGGTGCGGCGCCCTGGCGGCCGCGGGCCCAGGCGCCGAGCAGCACCGGGAAGGCGCCGATGATCGCCGACGCATTCGCGGGCTCTCGTGCCCCGGGACGTAGCTGCGCCAGCGCCGCCGCGAGCGCGTCCATGGGGTCCGCTCGGTCGAG
>JBCDGX010000786.1:0-2758 GCA_038750805.1 Myxococcota bacterium | reverse complement strand
GAGGTTGAGGTGCTGGAAGCGGAAGCGCTCGGCGCGGTTCACGTCGCCGACGTCGCCGAAGAACGCGATGTCGAAGTCGCTCCCGAAGGGCGCGCGGAGCTCCACGCTCGCCTCCCAGCGTCGCTGGCCGCCGCTGTTCACCGGGAAATCGGGGTCCGTCTCGCTCCCCTCGCCGACCTGGGCCGGGTCGCCGAGGAAGCCCGCGATGAAGCCCCGATGACTGCTCGGGCCGCCGGCGCGCAGCCGGTAGGGCTGGGGGCCGAGCTGGGCCGACGCGGGGTCGAGCTCGGCGTTCGCGCGGAAGATCCAGAAGAGGCCCAGACGAAAGCGCGCGGCGAGGACGACGGGCCCGAGGGGCACGTAGGCGCGGAGGTCCGGAACGAAGCGCACGTAATCGAAGCTGAGGAGCGCGGCCTCGTGAACCTCGGCGCTCGCGAAGAAGCCCATGCGGGGCCGGACCGCGTCGTCGCGCCAATCGAGCTCGAGGAGCTGCTCGAGGAACACGACCTCGTAGTTGCGGTCGCGCTCGGAGGCGTTCTCCCCCCGAAGCAGCCGGTACACGTTCGTGTGGAGGCCCCCGCTGAGCGTCACCTTGCCGTTCAGGAAGCTCCGCTGGAGCCCGATGGAGCCGTCGACCAGGTGCCGGAAGAGCGCCTCGTCGAGCTCGTTCGGGTCGGGACCGAGATCGTAACGACCGCCGACGAGCAGGAAGGTGCGCGCCTCGAGGAAGGAGGGCTGCCGGAAGTCGACGCGGAGGTCGTTGCCGGGCGTCGGCGTGGTCGCGTTCGGGAAGGAGTCCCGGAAGATGACGCGCGGGCGCTCCTCCACGCGGAGGCGGCGGAGGCCGCCGAGGAAGTTCCGGTCCTCGAAGAAGACGAGCAGGTGGAGGTCCCAGAGGGGCTGGTCGATCTGCTGCGCCGTGCCGACGGCGGTCGAGCCCACCTGAAGCCCGCCGCCGAGGCCATAGCGAAAGCGACGCCCGCGGCGCACGCGGATCACGATGTCGACCTCGCCCGTGCAGGGCGCCTGGGGCTCCGCCTCGGCGTCGAGGCGCTCCTCGAGGTCTTCGAGGGAGCCGAGGCGCGGGGCGCTCTCGCCGGCCTCCGTCCCAGGGGTCGGTGCCGCCGCGAGCGCCTCCCGCCGGGGCGCGCCCACGACCTCCACGGACGCGTAGGCGCCGAGCGCGAAGATGGCGCGCTGGGCGCCGAGGAGGTCGCTCTCGCGGAAGGGCGCCCCGGGGACGAGGTCCGCGACGCCGCGGACGATGGCCGCGTAGCGCTCGTCGGCGCCGCGTACCTCGACGCGCCGGATCACGTTCGGGGGGCCCGGCCGGACGCGTAGCGCCACGTCGGCGGTGTGCGCCTCGCGGTCCACGCGCACCTCGCCCTCGACCTCGCCGCAGGCGTAGGTGCGATCGTGAAGGCGCCGGAGCATCGCCCTCTTGGTCGCGTCGTAGCGCGCTTCGTCGAAGGCTTCGCCGGCGCGGAAGGTCCAGGCCTCCTCGAGGTCGCCGCGGAGGGCTTCCCGGGCACCGGCTTCGGCCACCGTGCCATCGGGCGTTCCGAATCGGCGCGGCGGATCCGGGGGATCGACCTGGAGGCTGCGCTCGCGGACGCGCACGGGCTCGCCCTCCGCGAGGCGGACCCGGATGCGCAGGCGGCAGCCTTCCTCGTCGCTGCGCCGTTCGCAGAAGGGCGGATCCGGCAGGCCCTCGTCGTCGTCGGCCTCCTCGGCGGCGGGCTCGGCGGACGCCTCGGGGGCCCCGGGCTCGCGGGCGGCCTCGGCCTCGGCCTCGATGCTCGCGCTCAGGCGATCGTTCGCGCGGGCCTCCGGCGGGTCGAGCGTCACGTCGAGGAGCTCGACGTCGTAGTAGCCACGCGCGCGGTACCAGCGCTCGATGCGCTGCAGGTCGCGCTCGAAGACCGCGCGGTCGTAGAGGGGCCACTCGGTCCAGGGCCAGCGCCAGAGCTTCAGCGAGAGGCGTCGCGCACGGAAGGGCTCCTCCCCGCACTCGGGCTCCGTCGTCGCGCCGAGCGTGAGGCCGAGGCGCGAGCGCGGGCGCGTCGCGAGGCAGGCGCGGAGGGCGTACTCGTCGAGCTCGTCGACGCCCTCGAAGGTGAGCCGGTCGACCCCGTAGCGGTCCGCGTCGATGTGCGCGCAGCCTGCGAGGAGCGCGAGCGCCGCGAGCGCGCGGATCCGGGTCATGGCTCGAGCGGGGTGCGGAGCGGGTCGTCGAGGCGCAGGGGGCCGCGCGGGACGTCGCCGAGGACGAGGCGGCCGCTCGCGTTCGTGCGCGCTACGAGGATCGTCCCGTCGGCGAGGTGAAGGGCCACCAGGCGATGGCGGAGGACCGTCCGGCCGTCGATGCCGTAGGCGTAGACGTCGGCCTCGGAGTCGAGGGGCGGCAGCTCGGGGGACGCGCAGGCGGTCGCGACGCGCCCGTCGTGCGCCTCGCGGAGGCAGGCCTCGACGCTCGCCTGCCGCGCTTCGCTCCCCGGCTCCGTCGCGGCCCACCAGCGATGGGCCGCCGCCCGCACCGCCGGGGCATGGCCCTCGACGACGAAGCTCGAGGCGCTTCGCTCGGGGCAACGCCGGCCGAGGGCCGTCAGGGCGACCAGCACGTTGCTCCGCGCCGCCGCGTCCCGATGGGCTTGCTGGGCACCGCGCGACTCCCCCCGTGCGGCGAGCGCGTCGCGCGCGGCCCCCGCGGGCAGGCGTGCGATGCGCGCGAGCGCGAAGGTCGCGGCGGGCCCCGCCG
>JBCDGX010000785.1:0-2758 GCA_038750805.1 Myxococcota bacterium | reverse complement strand
GTCGTGAGCTTGCCGCCGGCCACGGTCACGAGGCCGTCCGCGTCGGTCAGCACCTCGTGCTCACGGCTCACGTCGGAGGCGCTCAGCCCCGCGCCCTCGGGCGCGATGAGCGGCCGAAGCCCGGCCCAGGTGCTCAGCACGTCCTCGCGCGCGAGCGGATGCTCGGGGAAGTAGTGGCGCGCCGCGGCGAGCAGGTAGGCGACGTCCTCGCCCGTCGCAGCCACGTCCTCGGGCGCACCGCGGTAGTCCGTATCCGTCGTCCCGAGGTAGCTCCGGTCACCCCAGGGCAGCGCGAAGAGCACGCGCCCGTCGTCCGGATGCACGCAGACCACGGCGTGCTGCACCGGCAGCTTCGCCCGGTCGACGACCACGTGGACGCCCTTGGTGGGCCGGAGCAGGCGCCGGCGCTCCTTGCCCGGGAGCGAGCTCAGCTTGCGGACGGCGTCGGTCCACGGGCCGGTGGCGTTCACGACCACACGGGCCTCGAGGGACACCGTCCGGCCGGCGTCCCTGCCGGCGAGCGTGCTCTCGACGACCACGCCGGAGATCTCCCCGCGCACGTTCTTCACGAGGCGCCGCACGCGCGCGCCCGTCGCCACCACGGCGCCGGCCTCGGCCGCGTCCAGCGCCGTCTCCAGCGTGAGCCGGGCGTCGTCCGTGGCGCAATCGTAGTAGAGCGGCGAGCCACGGAGCCCTTCGCGGCGGAGGCCGGGCTCGGCCTCGATCACCCCCTCGCGCCCCAGCGTCACGTGGCGCCGATAGGAGCGGAAGAGCGCCAGCGCGTCGTAGATCCACATGCCCGCGCGGATGACGAGGAGGCTCTTCTTCGAGCTCTCGAAGACCGGGAAGAGGAAGGGCAGGGGCGCCACGAGGTGCGGCGCGAGGTGCATCAGCGTCCGCCGCTCGGAGACGGACTCGAAGACCATCGCCACCTCGCCCTGCTCGAGGTAGCGGAGCCCGCCGTGCACCAGCTTGCTCGAGCGCGAGCTCGTCCCGTAGGCCAGGTCCCGCTGCTCCACGAGGGCGACGCGGAGCCCCCGCCGGGCCGCGTCCCGGGCCACGCCGGCGCCGGTGATGCCCCCGCCGACGACCACGAGGTCGAAGGGCCCGCCGTCCCGGAGGGCCGCCCACATCGCCGGCTGCGTCATGCTGCGCCGCTCGCTCACGGGCCCACGTTAGCGCCGCCGCCCCCCAGCCTCCAGGCGGATCGACGCACCGCGTCATGACGGCACGTGACCGTGACACGTTGCCGGACCCGGGCCGCGCGCTAGTCCGCTCGCATGAGCAACGGCGGGCCCAAGGCCGAGAACCTGACCTGGCATCGCGGCGAGGTGAGCCGCGCCGAGCGCGAGCGCGCCCGGGGGCATCGGGGCGCGACGCTCTGGCTCACGGGCCTGAGCGGCTCGGGCAAGAGCACGCTCGCCAACCGCGTCGACGCGAAGCTCCACGCCCGCGGCTGCATCACCTACGTGCTCGACGGGGACAACGTGCGGCACGGGCTCAACCGCGACCTCGGCTTCGCGCCCGAGGAGCGGAAGGAGAACATCCGGCGTATCGGTGAGGTCGCGCGGCTCTTCACGGACGCCGGGGTGATCGTGCTGACGGCCTTCATCTCGCCCTATCGCGAGGACCGGGCGCGGGCCCGGGCGCTCCTCGAAGACGGGGACTTCATCGAGATCCACGTCGACGCCGATCTCGCGACCTGCGAGTCCCGGGACCCGAAGGGCCTCTACGCGAAGGCCCGGGCCGGGGAGATCCGCGGCTTCACGGGCATCGACGCGCCCTACGAGGCGCCGGAGGCGCCGGAGCTGCGCGTGGACACCTCGGCGCAGGACCCGGACGCCTGCGCGGACGCGGTCGTCGCGTTCCTCGAGGCCCGCGGGATCCTGGGCGCCTCGGACTAGCCGACGCCTAATCCACCCGGCCGTAGCCGAAGGGGCCGAGGAAGTCGTTGGTGGCCGCGACCACCAGCGCGTCCTCCCAGAGCTCGGCGCGCACGCGGCTCGCCCAGGCGACGAGCCCGCCGGCCTTCGCCCCGTGGCGAACCTCCGGCGCGAGGGAGCCGAGCGTGGGGCCGAGCACCGCGGCGCCGGGGCGCGCGAGCTTGTCGATGCCCTCGAGGGTCGCGCGGGCCTCGACGTCGAGGGTCGGGTCCGTGTCGACCACGAAGCGCACGGACTCGAGGATCAGCGGCGGCTCCCGAAGCTCGAGGAACCAGGTCTCGTAGAACCACTCGTAGAAGTCGCGCACGTACACGCCCGGGCCAAAGGCCCGACCGAAGGGCATGGCGAGCGCGTCCACGTCCCGGTCGACCTGGAGGAGCCGGAGCTCGCCGAGCGCTTCCCCGGCGCGCACGACGCTTCCGACCAGCCGAAGCCCCCGCCCGGGCACGACCTGCTCGCGCCACGTGACCACCACGTCGGCCGCCGCGAGCGTCGGCCGGATGCCGCTTCCCTCGCTCCAGCGATGGAGCGCCGAGGTCTTTCGCGGGCGGTCTTCCATGCCTTCGACGAGGTGGTAACCCGACGAATCGGGTCTCGGGAATTACGTCGTCTTTCATGATCTTGCCCGTCGCATTGCGCGGACTACGTAGGCAGGTCAGCGTAGATGTGCGGGCATGTCGGACACTCTCCCCCTGAAAATTTGGCTCGAAAGCGAAGGCGCCACCGTGCTTTTCCACGGGCTCGACGGGCGTCCCTGGGTGGAGTGCCTCGTCGTGATGGGCGACGAGCGATGGCTGGGCCGCGGCCCCGACGAG
>JBCDGX010000784.1:0-2763 GCA_038750805.1 Myxococcota bacterium | reverse complement strand
TCGCGGGCTGCTCGCCGTCGCCGCCGCGGCCGCCGGAGACGCGATCGCCGAGCGCGTGGAGCAGTACATCGCGACCTGGCGCCGCGACCGCACCCAGAGCTCTCGAATGCTCCTTCTGCTGCTCGCAGCCCGGCACGACGAGCCGTCGCTCCGCGTGCTCCTCGCCACCGCCCAGCGCTGTCCGACGGAGAGCGTTCGCAGGGAAGCCGAGCGTCTCGTCACCCAGGTCGCCACCGAGCGCGGGTGGACGCGCGGCGAGCTCGCCGATCGCACACTGCCGACGGCCGGCCTCATCCAGGTCGCTGGGCGCGTCGCGCGGCCCTTCGACCTCGGTGCGCGAATCCTCCATGGCGTGCTCGATGCGAAGCTCCAGCTGCTCCTCGAGCTCGAAGACGGCACGCGAACGAAGACGTTTCCGGCGCAGGAGCCCAACGACGACGCGTCGCTGGCCAGGGCCGCGAAGAAGGCGTTCAACGCGGCGAAGCGCGAGGTCAAAGCCGCCGTCGCGACCCACGAGGTGCGTCTCTACGAGGCGATGTGCGCGCGCGAGCGCTGGCCGGTGCCTGCATGGCGGGCCTCTCTCGCGACGCACCCTCTCGCTGGCCGCATGGGCGGGCGCTTGGTGTGGGCGGCCTACGCGGGCAACGAGCGCGTGGCGGTGTTCCGGCCGACCGAGGACGCGCGCTACGTGGACGCCGCCGGACGCGAGGTCGAGCTCGACGCTGGATGGACGGTGGAGGTCGTCCACGGCTCGACGCTCCCGCCCGTGCTCGACGCCCAATGGCGCGAAGCGACGAAGGGCACCGCCGTGCTCTTCCCGCAGCTCGGGCGCCCGCCCTACCCGCTCGACGATTCCGTCGCGCGCAGGACCATGGTCGAAGGCCCAGGGAAGGCCGGCGTGAAGGCGTTCGCGCTCCGCAAGGCGATGAAAGCGCTGGGATACGCGCGCGGGTACGTGGACGACGGGGGCGAGTTCGTGGACTACGCGCGCACGTTCTCCTGGCTCGGGCTCGAGGCACGGCTCCACTTCAGCGGGAACCGAATTCCGGAGGAGAACCGGGAGGTGACCCTCTTCGGCATTTCGCTCCGGCCAACGTCGGACCCGGACGCGCGGGCCCGGTGGGCCGCGCCGATCGGCCAAGAGCTTCCGCTGGCCGACGCGCCCCCGGTGCTCCTCAGCGAGCTGGCGGCGCATCTCCGACGGGCCGCGGGAGCTTAGGCCGCCCCCCGGTCCGTAATGAGGGCCGTTCACTCGACTCGACTTGACGCTTGACGGGAGGGGGTGGGATCGCGCACTCCCGCGTGGTGCTCGACCTGGGCCTCTACGACCGCGTCCGGCTGAGCCGGCGGCCGATCGCGCAGCGGCTCATCGCCAACTGCTTCCTTCGCTTCGACTACCGGAAGATCTCGCTCCGCGTGGAGGGCCTCGAGAACCTCCCTTCGCGACCGGTGGTCCTGGCGATGAACCACACGGACAACTTCAACTACTGGCCGCTCCAGTACCGGCTCCATTTCGAGGACCGCTACACGGCGACCTGGGTGAAGGGGAAGAACTACGAGCACCCGGCGGTGAGCGCCTTTATGCGCCGGACGAACAACATCCCCATCGCCTCGCGCGGCTACGTCATCACCCGGGACTTCCTCAACGTGCTCGGCCGGCGGCCCGACATGGAGGAGTACCGGGCGCTGCGGGACGCGGTGGATCGCCTCGAGCCCGTGCCGCCCGGCGCGGTGCCCGCCCCCGTGCTCGCGCAGGCGCGCGACATGCTGGGCCGGCCCTTCGACCCGGCGAAGGAGGCCTACCACGAGGCCGTCGAGGCCCTGATGAGGCGCCTGACGGAGCGCTTCCTCGATCTCAACCGCGAGGCCCACCGCGTCGGCTGCGACGTGCTCGTCTTCCCGCAGGGCACGCGCTCCATCCGGCTCTCGAAGGGCCACATCGGCGTCGCGCAGCTCGCGTGTTTCCTCGGCGCGGACATCGTGCCGGTGGGCTGCAACGGCACGGACGTGATCTACCCGAGCCGCTCCGCCCGAGCGCAGCCGGGCGACGCGGTCTACCGCATCGGGAAGCCCATGCCGCTCACGTCTTTCGGCGACCTGGTGCCGCCGGACGACGTCACCCCCTTCACCCGCGAAGCCGAGGCGAAGTACCGCGACCGTTATCAGGCCATGGTCGACCGCGTGATGGACGCCATCGATGGCCTGCTCGACGAGCCCTACCGCTACGGCGACGACAAGACGAGCGACGGCACCACGGGCACCGACCGCTTCGTGTGAGCGTCGGGGCGAGGGCCCGAGAGCCTACGGCGTGTCGCGCGCCGCGGGCGCCGGGTTCTGATCGGGGATCGGCCTGTCCATGGCGCCGTGGAAGTCCTCGAGGACCTTCCGGGTGAAGCGCTTCGAGACCTGGCGCACGATCCCGTTCAGCATGCGATCGCCGGTGCTCTGCAGGAGCTTCTCCGGGAGAATGCGGACGAAACCCGGAAACCAGACGTTCACGCCGAGCCTCAAGGTCCATTTGACCTTCGTCGTCACGGCCCCGCCCGTGCCCGCCCTCGCTTCGCCGAGCAGCTCCATCGACGACTTGAAATCCACGTCGTAGGACGGATGCACGTGACCGGGCACGGGGATGGAGTGCGTCCAGTAGATGCCGTCTACCTGAGACATCAGGCGAAGCCCGATCTTCGGCTCGACGTAATAGTCGAAGGCCCCGAAGCGGCCGATGGTGATGGCGTAGCTCTGGGGGTCGAGCGCGCGCACTTC
>JBCDGX010000783.1:0-2764 GCA_038750805.1 Myxococcota bacterium | reverse complement strand
GCCGCGCTCTCCGCGGCGGCCTCGCGCGCGAGGCGCTCCGCCAAAAGGGGCATCACGTAGGGCAGGCCGACCTGGATGGTGTCGAGCTCCGGCGCGATCTGCCCCGTCAGCCAGAACATGAGGATCGAGGCGCGCTCGACGTAGAACCAGCCTTCCGGGTAGCGCACGGACTTCATCAGCGGCCGGAGCTCGCTGATCTCGACCTCCGGGTTCGCCAGCTCGAGGAGCCGATGCCCCGAGGCCCGGGTGATCGCCGCCGCCGTCATCTCCACCTTCAGGAGCTTCCGGAAGTAGGTCTTCACGGTCTGCTCGAGGAGCGCCTTGTTGCCCTCCTCGGCGACGAAGCCGATGCGGTCGATGCCGCGCACGACGAGCTCGTCCTTCCCCTCGAAGAAGCCCCGGAGCACGTCGATGGTCCCGTCGACGGTCTCCTCGCTCACCTCGCAGATGGCCCCGTAGTCGAGGATGACGAGGCGGGGCGCGTCCGGCCGCGGCCCGGGCTGCACGAGGAAGTTTCCGGGGTGCGGATCGGCGTGGAAGAGGCGGTCGAAGAAGAGCTGCTTGTAGAAGCTCTTCACGAGGCGCCGGGCCACGGCCTCGCGGTCGACGCCGGCCGCTTCGAGGGCCTCGAAGTCCGTGATCTTGATGCCCTCCATGAAGGTCATGGTCAGCACGTCGCGGCTCGTGGCCTCGGCGATGACCTCGGGCACGAGCACGTCGTCCTCGCCGGCCGTGTTCACGGCGACGCGGCGCATGCACTCGGCCTCGTGGAGGTAATCGGTCTCGCGCTTCAGGAGGTCGACGAGGGCCTCGTAGACGCGGTCGAAGCTCTTCAGCGGAACGAAGAGGTGGAAGATCTTCAGCGCGAGGCGGATCACGTGGAGGTCCACGCGGACGAGCTCGCGGATGCCCGGGTAGAGGATCTTCACGGCGAGGCGCTCCCCGCCGTGGCCCTCGGCCGCGTGCACCTGGCCGAGGCTGGCCGCCGCGATGGGCTGCGCGTCGATGCGCCGGTAGAAGGCCTCCGGCGGCTTGCCGAGGGTCTTCTCGAAGGCGACGGAAACCTCGGCGAAGGGCCGCGGGGGCACGTCGTCCTGAAGCGACTCGAGCTCATGCCCGTACACGCGGGGCAAGAAGCCCCCCATGATGCTCAGCACCTGCCCGAGCTTGATGTAGACGCCCCGGAAGCGAAGCATCGCCGCGAGGAGGCGCTTCGCGTTCCGCTCGTGGGTGGCCTCGCGCCGGCGGGCGAGCCAGGCCGGCTCCCGCGTCGTCCCGTCCGCCGCGCGCCGCTTGAAGAGCCACTGCGCCGAGACGAGCAGCGCGTAGCTCCCGGTGATGCGCGCCACGACGGCGAGGGCACGGAGCAGGCGAACGAAGAGCATGGCGAAGGCGGGGGCGGGCCACGAAGGCGACCGGAGCGCGGGCGGCGGCTATGCTCGGCCCGTGGCCAAGGTCGCGCGCCTCCGGGACAAGCTCAACCAAGCTCTGCGCAAAGAGCAGCTCGCCGACGCTCTCGCGCTCTACGAAAAGCTCGAGGCAGCCGAGCCCGAGGAGCCTCGCTGGCCGCATCGCAACGGCGACCTGCTCCGGCGCATGGACCGCACCCGGGACGCCATCGACGCCTTCGCGGAGGCGTCCCGGCGCTACGTGGGGCTCGGCTTCGTAGCCCGCGCGGTCGCCGTGGCGAAGGTGGTCCTGCAGATCGATCCGGGCCGGACGGACATCCTCGAGGCCGTCGACCCCGCGGCGGCGAAGGCCCTCCACTCGAAGCTCCCGAAGCGCACCCGGACGGCGTCCGTGGACCTCGTCCCCGTGCTCCAGGTGGACGCGACGGAGGACGGCGAGGCGCTGATCTTCCTCGACGCTTCGGAGGACGAGAGCGTCGAGCTCGTGCTGAGCGAGACCGAGCTCCTACCCGTGCCGCCGCCGCCACCGAGCGAGGTGATGGAGCTCGGCGACGACGACCTGATGATCCTCGAGGTCGAGGAGACGCCGCGGCGCGCGCCCCTCGAGCGCCTCGCCAAGCTGCCGACCATGCCGCTCTTCGCCGAGCTCCCGGACCCCATCCGGAAGCGGCTCTTCGCCGGCGCCGAGCTCGTCGAGACGAAGGCCGGGGAGCTCCTCGTGCGCACCGGCGACGCCGCGGACGGCATCTTCGTCATCGTCGAAGGCGAGGCGGAGATCCGCGTGCCCGGCGCGGCGAACGCGATCCTCCTCGGCGAGGGGGACGTGGTCGGCGAGGGCGCGCTCCTCGACGACGTGGAGCGCCGCGCGGACGTGGCGGCCTACGGCCAGCTGCAGACGCTCTTCGTGCGGAAGACGCTTCTCGACGCGCTCGTGCTGGAGCACCCGCCGCTCGGCGAGATCCTCCTCGAGCTCCTCGGGCGCCGCTCCATCGCGAACGTGCTCGAGACCTCGCCGGTGATCGGGGGCTTCGACGGCGCGACGCGCGTGGAGCTCGCCAAGCTCTTCGAGCTGCGCCGGGCCGTCGCGGGGACCGTGCTCGTGCAGGCCGGCAAGCGCGCGGACGGGCTCTTCGTCGTGCTCCTCGGGCGCCTTCAGAACGAGGCCGGGCGCCTCCTCGGGCCCGGTGCCACGCTCGGGCAGCGCTCGCTGATCACCCGCGAGCCCGCGCAGACCACCTGGCGCGCGACCACCGACGTGCTGCTGCTCCGGGCCCCGGCGACGCGCTTCACCATGCTCGCGGCGACCTTCCCGCCGGTGCTCGCGCGGCTCAGCGAGCTCGCCGGCCAGGGGGGCG
>JBCDGX010000782.1:0-2810 GCA_038750805.1 Myxococcota bacterium | reverse complement strand
GCGCGCCCCGCTGGGGGCCGCGCCGCGCCGCCCGCCGCCCGCGCGCTGGTGCTCGGGGCCGCCCCGGGCGGCGCCGCGCCCCCCCACGCCGCTCTCCGGCCCCTGGTGGAGGCCGCGCTCCTCGTCGAGCTCTCGCGCCCGGCCAGCCACGCTTCCGTCGGGGCGCCGGCCGCGCTCCGGCTCTACGCCGTCGCCGATGTGCCCCGCCTCGACGAGCCCGTGGCGGCCTTCGGCCTTCCCCGAGACGAGGTGCCGACGCTCGGCGACGAGGCCATGCGCGCGCTCCGCGGCGAGGCGAGCGGGTCAGGCCGCGAGCCCCCGGAGGCGCCGCTCGCGACCTACTCCGCCCCCATCGCGCTCCCGCCGAAGCCCTCGGCCCATGCCATCGAGGAGCGCCTGCGGAAGACCTTCGGAGACGCGGTCTTCGGAGCGCCGCCGGGGGAGCTCTTCGCGCGCCTGAACCAGGCCCTCGAGCAGGAGGGCCTCGCGCCCCTCGCTCCCGTCGCGACGAGCCTCGACCCGCTCGAGGCGCTGCTCGGCCCGCAGCCCGTGGGGCCCCTCCGCTGGATCCCCCCGCTCTTCTTTCAGGCCCTCGCGGACGCCATCGCCGTCATCGCGACGCAGGAGTTCGGTCGCAAGGTGCAGTGGGCGGAGTGCGGGGCGGACGAGGACGGCGTCGCGCCCCCGCCCCTGGTGCGGACGCGCTCGCGCGACGGCTCCGCGGCGAGCTGGGAGCACGTTCCCCTGGGCCTTCACCTTCTCCGCTGGTGCGTGATGCCCCTTCAGGCCGGCGAACAGATCCCGCCGCTCTCGGAGTGGATGCTCGACCAGTTCGCGGAGCGCTGATGCCCGTCGATCCCACGAGCTACCGTCCCGATCCCCGCTACCTCGACCTCGGCGTCGAGGGCTTTGCGGACCCCGTCGCGCCTGCGGACTTCCCGGAGCGCGTGCTCCGCTTCCGGAACCAGCGCTGGGCCGAGCGCGTCGGTCTCGGCGCGCTGTCGCCCGGCGAGTGGCTCGAGCATTTCGCGCGCTTTGCGCCTCTCCCGCACAACCTCCCGGAGCCGCTGGCGCTCCGCTATCACGGCCACCAGTTCCAGGCCTACAACCCGCAGATCGGCGACGGGCGGGGCTTCCTCTACGCGCAGCTCCGCGAGCCCGCCGTCGGCGGAGGGCCCGGCCGGCTCCTCGACCTCGGCACCAAGGGCTCGGGGCGCACGCCCCACAGCCGCGACGGCGACGGCCGGCTCACGCTCAAGGGCGCCGTCCGCGAAATCCTCGCGACGGAGATGCTCGAGGCGCTGGGGGTCCCGACCTCGAAGACCTTCAGCGTCATCGAGACCGGCGAGAAGCTCCAGCGCCACGACGAGCCGAGCCCGACGCGGAGCGCGGTGCTCGTCCGGCTGAGCTGGTCGCACATCCGCTTCGGCACCTTCCAGCGGCACGCCTTCGAGAAGCGCACGGACCGGATAGGGGCGCTCGTGGAGCATTGCCTCGCGACCTACTACCCGGAGGTCGACGTGGGCGACGACGCGCCCCTCGCGCTCTTCCGGGCGCTGCGGCCGCGCATGGCCGAGCTCGGCGCGCGCTGGATGGCTGCCGGCTTCGTCCACGGGGTGCTCAACACGGACAACATGTGCGTGACCGGGGAGAGCTTCGACTACGGTCCCTGGCGCTTCCTTCCGCGCTTCGATCCCACCTTCACGGCGGCGTATTTCGACCAGGGCGGGCTCTACGCCTACGGCCGGCAGATCCAGACCCTCGGCTGGAACCTCGCGCGCCTCGCCGAGGCCCTGCACCCGGCGAGCCCGAGCGCCCCGTGGCAGGAGACGCTCGAGGCCTTCCAGGGCGAAGCGGAGCGGGCGCTGGCGCGCGCGTTCCTCGGCCGCTTCGGGCTGGAGGAAGCGGACCCGGAGACCAACGCGAGCACGACCGGGGCCATCTTCGGCTTCCTCACGGCGCGCCGGGAGCTGCCCTTTCAGCAGCTCTTCCACGACTGGTACGGCGGCGAGCTCAGCGCCGCGCGCGCCGCCGAAAGCCCCTACGCCGCGCTCTACGAAGGACGCGACTACCAGGCCTTCCGCGACGCGCTCGCGAAGCACACCCCGAAGGCGAGCGTTGCGGCGACGCTTGCGTCGTTGCCCTTCCAGCGCGCCCGGCCGGTGGACGTGCTCATCGGCGAGGTCGAGGAGCTCTGGAGCCGCATCGACGAGGTCGACGATTGGTCCCCGCTCGAGTGGAAGGTCGAGGACATCCGCCGGCTGGGCGCGGCGTTGCGCCAACCTTCGGGCCACACCTGGCCCTCATCTCACGTCGTGGACTCCTGACCCTTGAGTACTGCTGCATCGATCGCGTTCATCGCGGGCACGGTCGTGTGGGTAGTCGTGTTTCTGCGTCGCCATGTGGCGTTCGCAAAGGAGTGGCCGGCCACCGAGAGGGCTCTCTCGCTGTCGGCGCGCGATGGCGTGGTCCGGGGGCGCGCCAGGGTCTTCGCTCGCCTCGACCCCGACCGTCCACGCCTTATCGTGAGCGCGGATTGGCCCCATGGCGTCGGACCCCAGTTCGTCGTCGGCCGGAGGCCGGCGCACTCTCCGTGGGTAGCCAGCGCCGACCCACTCGCCATCGACCACCCCGAGCTCGACGCGCCGGTGCGGGTCCGCGCCTTCCCGCCCTCCTCTCATTGGCTCCTACGCCGGGCCTTCTCGCCGGAGATCGTGGAGCTCTTCGGCGAGTCCATCAAAAGCGACGGGCGCACGGTGACGGCCATCTGGACCGGCGCACTCGACACCGGGACCGTCGACGGGCTCCTC
>JBCDGX010000781.1:0-2822 GCA_038750805.1 Myxococcota bacterium | reverse complement strand
GCACGGCGGCGTTCGTGCTCGGACCCGAGAAGGCCCTCGCCATGCTGGCGCGCCTCGCGGAGGAGGGTCCCCCGGGTGCCCGCGGCGCCGAGGTCGCGATGCTCGACGCCGAGTGCCGCTTCTTCAGCACTCCGGGGACCGCGGAGCGCCTTCGCTACCGCATCGCGCTCGACGCCGACGGCGTGCTTCCGGGCTGCGAGGCCGCCCCGGCGCGCTGAGCCGCGGCGGGCTCAAGCGCCCCACGTGCGCGCCAGCGCCCGGGCCACACCCGATCGCGCGCGCCGAAGGGCGAGGTGCCGACCGCCGCGGGACGCGAAGAGCTCCTCCCCCACCGCGACGTGAAGCCCGGCGGCGAGCCCCGTCGGCTCCGTCGCGACGACGAGCGTGCGGCCCTGCGCGGCGAGCGCCTCCGCCAGCCGCTCCCGGAGGCCCTCCCCCGGCGCGACCCAGGTGGCGCCGGGAAGCCCGCTGGGCGCCCGCGCGACCTCCACGCGCGCCAGCGCTTCGCGGCCGGCCTCCTCCCAGGCGGCGACGAAGGCCCGCGCGAAGCTCGGTGCTCCGCTCCCCTCGACGAGCACGACCCGCGCGCCGAGCGAGCCGCCGCGCGGGGAAGGCCGCATGGCCCCCGCGAGCGGAAGGCGCCGGGCGGTCAGTAGTCCCCCCGGGCGTCGCCGGCCGCGCCGCCGACGATCGCCACGCTCCGGCTCGCGCCGATGCGCGTGGCGCCGGCGGCGAGCATCGCGTCGGCGGTGGCGGCATCGCGGACGCCTCCCGAAGCCTTCACGCCGACGTCTGGACCGACGACCGATCGCATGAGCGCCACGTCCTCCACCGTCGCGCCTCCGCCGCCGAAGCCCGTGGCGGTCTTCACGAAGGCCGCCCCGGCGGCCTGGCTCAGCGCGCACGCCACGATGGTCTGGCGCTCGTCGAGGCGGGCGGTCTCGAGGATCACCTTCACCGGGCGGCCGGCCGCCGCGACCACGACGGCGCGGAGATCCTCGACGACGGCGCGGTGGTCCCCGTCGGCGAGGGCACCGAGGGCGATCACCACGTCGAGCTCGTCGGCCCCGTCCTGCACGGCGCGCGCCGCCTCGGCGCGCTTCGCGGCGGTCGATGCGTCCCCGTGAGGAAAGCCGATGACGCTGCACACCCGGATGCCCGTTCCCGCCAAGCGATCGGCGCAATGGCCGACGTTCCGCGAGGCGACACACACCGAGTAGAAGGCATGATCGAGGGCCTCGGCGCAGTGGCGGTCGAGCGCCTCCCGGCCGCTGCTCGGCGCGAGGAGCGTGTGGTCGATGACCCGCGCGAGATCGGGACGAAGGAGCGTCACCCGGGGCGTCGGCACGACGTCCTGGTCGAGGGCTGCCGCGGGCGGCGAGTGCGGGGGATCCAGCGCGTCCTGGCTCACGGCGGAGGGTTTAGCACGGGGCCCCGGGGCGTCAGGGCTGGTACATAGACCCGGCGATGGACGTCACCTGTCCCCGCTGCGGAACGGAGTACGAGTTCGACGAGGCCCTCGTCGCGGCTCGGGGCACGAGCGTGAAGTGCACGACGTGCCGCCACCTCTTCCGGGTGTACCCGCCAACCCCGGCTCCGGCGAAGCCCTGGCTCGTGCGCCGCGCGGGGGAGCGCCCGCGCCGCCTGGCCGGGCTGAAGGAGCTGCAGGTCGCGATCCGCCGTGGGTCCGTGCGGCGCGAAGACGAGCTCTCGCGCGGCGACGAGCGCTACCGGCCGCTGGCGGACATCGCCGAGCTCGCGTCTCTCTTTCCGGGCGGGGGCGCCCCCTCGCCCTCGAGCGACGCGCTGCCCGCACGATCGTCCGCGCCGGCCCAGGCCGCTCCGCCCGCCGCGCGGACCGCCGCACCCGCCCAGGCCGCTCCGCCCGCGGAGCCGCGACCCTCGGCCGATCCTCCCCCGCCGCTCGAGACCCCGCCCGCCGCACGCCCACCCCGGGTGGACGAGGCCGCGCCCGCGGCCGACGCCGCGCCCCGCGCGAGCCCGCCTCCCCCGCCGAGCGACCCCACCGCCACGCCGCGGCGACCCGACCGAGGTGCCCCGGCGACGCGTCCCGTGCGCCTGGTGTCGGCGAAGGCGACCGTCGAGGGCCACGCGCTCGCTCCCTCTCCACCCGGGGATGCGGTGCCATCGCCCCCGTCCCCGGCAGCGCCCCTCAGCCCGTCTCCCGCATCGATCACCGCAGCCCCGGCACCGGTCAGCGCTCCCGCCGCGCTCCCGCCCTCGCCGCTCTTCTCGTCGGGCGCGGTCCCCGGGCCCTCGCCTCTCCCCGACCCGCCGCCGGCCGCGCCCGCCTCATCGCCGGTCGGCCCTCCCGCCGCGACGCCACCGGCCCGGGACCCGGCAGCGACCCGTCCCGAGGGTCGGCCCCGCGCGCAGCGTCCGCCGGCGCTTCCGCCCGAGCCCGGCCGCCGCCACGACACCCCACAGCTTCGGCCCCGACGCCGCATCCGGGCCGTCCGCATCGGTGCCCCGGCCCCGCGACGGCGCCCGCGACGGCGGCTCGCGTGGCTCGGAGGCCTCGCCCTCGCGGGCCTGGCCGCAGGGGGGACCTTCGTCGCGCTCTCCGGGGGCGACGAGGCGCTCGCGCGGCGGTTGTCCGAAGGCGACGCCGAGCTCGCCCGTGCGACGGACGCCGGCGACGCGGCCGCCGCGGAGATCTACGCCGCCGCGCGCGGCGAAGACGACGACGCCCCGGCCGCGCGCTCGCGCCTCGCCTGGGCCCAGGCGTTTCGGGCGGCGCTGCTCCTCACGGAGGCGGATGACGTGCGCAGCGAGGCCGAGCGGGACCCGGAGGCCGAAGG
>JBCDGX010000780.1:0-2825 GCA_038750805.1 Myxococcota bacterium | reverse complement strand
GGGACGACGGGCGCATGCGGGAGGCGCTCGTCAACGTGGGCGGGCCCATCGAGACCGAGGGCGACCCGGCGCTCGCGGCGATCCTCGCGCGGGCCTGGGAGGCGGCGAGCGATCCCGAGGACGACGCGACGGGTGACACGCTGACGCACGGCTTTCACGCCTACCCCGCGCGCATGCCGCCAGCGCTCGCGCGCTCGCTCCTCGCGGAGCTCGCGCCGCGGCGCGTGCTCGACCCCTTCTGCGGTTCGGGCACGGTGCTGGTGGAGGCGCGCCTCGCGGGGGCGGCGGCGACGGGCGTCGACCTCAACCCGCTCGCGCTCCAGCTCGCCGGGGTGAAGACCCGGGAGACGACGCGCGCCGATCGGGAGGGCTTCCAGCGGGCGCTCCGGTCCATCGCCGCCGCCTCCGAGGAGCGCGTGCGCGGCCGCGTCGAGGCCCGGGCGCCGCTGCGCGGCGACGACCTCCGGCGCTACGGGCCGCACGTGCTGAAGGAGCTCGCGGGGCTGCTCGAGGAGATCCGCTCGGTGCGTGAGCGCCGGACCCGCGAGGCCCTCGAGATGGTCTTCAGCGCCATCGTCATCAAGGTCAGCCAGCAGCGCGCGGACACGGCCGAGCGCATGGCGCCGAAGCGCATCCGGAAGGGGCTCTCGACGGAGTTCTTCGCGCGGAAGGGCGAGGAGCTCGTCGCGCGCTGGGAGGCGCTTGCCGAGGCCCTGCCGCCGCGGAGCGCCGGGCCGACGCTGAAGCGCGGCGACGTGCGGCGCCTGGACGAGGTGCTCCCGGCGGGCTGGCGCTACGAGCTCGTGCTGACCTCGCCGCCCTACGGGGGGACCTACGATTACGTCGACCATCACCGGCTCCGAGCGCAGTGGCTCGGGGTGCGCCTTGCGGACCTCGAGGCCCGGGAGATCGGCGCGCGGCGGCATCTCCGGGCCCCCGGCGACCGGCGCCGCTGGGACGCGGAGCTCGGCGCGGCGATGGGCGCGGCGGGCATGCGCCTCGCCCAGCACGGGCTGCTCGTGATGGTGCTCGGCGACGGACAGATCGGCGGCCGCCGGGTCCCGGCCGAGGCCCAGGTCGCGGCCCTCGCGGGGCACGTGGGGCTCCGGCCCGTGGCCCGGGCATCGCAGCCGCGCGTGGACTGGACCGGCGGCCCACCCCGCCGCGAGCACCTCCTCGCGCTTCAGCGCGCCCAAGGGCGCTGAAAGCGCCCGTGCCCCTGCCCCTGCCCCTGCCCCTGCCCGCCGTTTGCCGCGTCGCCACGAGGCCGCCTCGAAGCGGTCTCGGGCGACCCTGAACGCAGCCTTACCTGGAGGGGCAGGGGCACGCGTAGGGGCAAGGGCAAGGGCAAGGGTGCTACCGAAGACCGCCCTGCGGGGCCCCCAAGGCCTCGATGCGGATGCGCTGGCCGGAGTCGAGCACGCGGCAGGGGCCGTCGCGGAGCGCCGCGCCGAGCGATGCCGTCACGTTGGCCGTGATCAGGTTGTGACGCGGCGACGCGCCGGCCATCGCGGTCACGACCCCGTTCAGGTACTCGTGGCGCGTGTCGCTCTCGGCGTCGAGGGTGAGGTACTCCTCGAGACTCATCGCTCGGGCGGGTTCCATCACCTTCTCAGTATCGCGCCCCCGTGACGCGCGCCGCAACGCGGGGCTCCGGGAACCGACGCACTGGACGGGCGCTCCCCGGGACGCCCCGAAGCCAATAAAATCGCCGCTGCGTGCGTCCATTCGACGTGGCGTCCCGCGAGCGGAAAGATCTGTCCGAGAAGATTCCCGACGCCCGCCGTACTCCGCGCGGCATGAGGCCCGCCGTGTCGCGCGCGCGCGGCCCCGAACCCACGCCCACGACGGCCCCCTCGCCCCGCGACGCCTTCGCCATGGCCTCCGCCCCGAAAATCTGCCCCATCTGCGGCACGCCCTACGACGCCGGGGCGCTCTTCTGTCAGCGCGACGGGGCGCGCCTCTCGACGGCCGTCGGGGCACCGGATCCCTTCCTCGGCACCGTGCTTCTCGGGCAGTTCCGCCTCGACGAGGCCGTCGGCCAGGGCGGCATGGGTACGGTCTACCGCGCGCGGCAGACCACCCTCGACCGGGACGTCGCGGTCAAGATCCTCCACCCCGAGCTCAGCCAGAACCCGGACGCGGTGCGGCGCTTCCATCGGGAGGCGAAGGTCGCCACGGCCCTCGAGCACCCGAACCTGGTGCGCGTCTTCCTCTTCGGGGAGCTCCCCGAAGACGCCGGGCTCTACCTCGTCATGGAGTTCCTCGAGGGGCGCTCGCTGACGAGCGTGCTCCGCGAGGACAGCGCGCTCCCCCTCGGCCGGGCGCTGCACCTCGCGACGCAGATCTGCGACGCCGTGGGGCAGGCGCACTCGAAGGGCATCGTGCACCGCGACGTGAAGCCCGAGAACATCCACATCGTCGAGCGCCACGGCGACCCGGACTTCGTTAAGGTGCTCGACTTCGGCATCGCCCGGCTCCTCTGGGACGACCAGTCGGTGATGACCCAGTCCGGCGTCATCTTCGGCACCGCGCGCTACATCTCGCCGGAGGGTGCGGCGGGGGAGACCACGGACGCGCGGAGCGACGTCTACTCCATCGGCGTGCTCCTCTATCAGCTCCTCGCGGGGCGCACGCCCTTCGACGCCCCCTCGCCCGTCGCGATGCTGATGAAGCACATCCACGACGCGCCACGGCCCCTCAGCCGCGTCGTGCCGGGAATCCCGGCGGCCATCGAGGACGTCGTGATGCGCGCCCTCGCCAAGCACCCGGACGCCCGGCATCCGAACGCCGCGGCGCTCGCCGAGGCGCTCCGGGCAGCGGCG
>JBCDGX010000779.1:0-2826 GCA_038750805.1 Myxococcota bacterium | reverse complement strand
CGCCCTTGCGCAGAGCAGCACCAGTGCCCTCGACGCCGGCAGCCCAGCCCGCTGGGGCAGCCTCAGCAGCAGCAGTTGCAGCAGCAGGCGCAGCAGGAGGTGCCTCGGGGCGCACGGAGGCGCGAGCGCGACGCGGACGCGCCCCGGCCGCCCGCCGCAGCGCCGGCGCCGCTCGAGGCGCTCGTGCTCGGCGCCGCGGCCAAGCCCCCTCGCCAGAAGCCCCCGGTCCCCGAGGAGCCGACGGGCCTCGGAGCGCTTCTCCTCACCGACCCCACGCAGACCTTCCGCGACCCGGGGAAGCCGGCCGCCCCCACGGCCGGGAGCGCCGAGCTGCCCGCCGCGCTGCTCTTCGGTGGCTCCGAGAGCTCCCCGGGGACCGTCCCGGCGCCCTGAGGCACGCCTTAACGACGAGAGGCGGCCATGGCGAAGCTCGCCAGGCCGCCTCGTCGACGCGGTCTCGCTCAGGCGCCGGCGGCGGCCTCGGCAGGGACCTCGGTCTCGTCCACGACGTCGTCCGAGCCGCCCGCGTCCCGGACGATCTCCGGCGCGCCGAGGAGCTCGATGACCGACATGGGGGCGTTGTCGCCGTCGCGGCGCGGCAGCTTCACGATGCGCGTGTAGCCGCCACCCTTGCCCTCCTTGACCCGGTCCAGGTAGCGGGGCGCGATCTCGTGGAAGAGCTTGTGAACGACGTCGACGTCCTCGTAGGTGTCCTCGTCGATGGTCTTCGTGAGGTTCTTCGGGAGGAACTTCGCGACCTCGCGCTGGGCGTGCACGCGCCGGCGCATCACGAGCTCGCGCTGCGCCTCGTCGCTGATGGTCCCGATATCGACGACGAGGTCGTCCCCGAGGCGCACGGCGCGGGTGATGAGGCGTTCGACGATGCGCCGCAGCTCCTTGGCCTTGGCGTCCGTCGTGCGGATGCGCTCGTGCAGGACGAGGTTGCCGGCGAGGTTCCGGAACATCGCCCGGCGGTGGGAGGTGTTGCGGCCGAACTTCCGGCCCGACTTGAGGTGACGCATGGCTTACCCGTGAGGCCTACTGGCTGGCCTGCTGCGCCTTCCAGCGCTCCAGCATCTGCGGCCAGCTCTCGATCTTCATGCCGAGGCTGAGGCCCATGTCCGCAAGGATCTCCTTGATCTCCTTGAGGGACTTGCGGCCGAAGTTCTTGGTCTTGAGCATCTCGGCTTCGGTCTTCTGGACCAGCTCGCCGATGAGGTGGATGTTGGCGTTCTGCAGGCAGTTCGCGCTGCGCACCGAGAGCTCGAGCTCCTCCACTGAGCGGAAGAGGTTCTCGTTGAGCGGCTCGTCCTCGGTCTCCTGCTCGACGACCTCTTCCTCTTCCTCGAAGTTGATGAAGATCGTCAGCTGGTCCTTGAGGATCTTCGCGGCGAAGGCCACGGAGTCCTCCGGCGTCACCGCGCCGTTCGTGAAGACCTCGAGCGTGAGCTTGTCGTAGTCCGTGACCTGGCCGACACGGGCGTTGGTGACCGTGTAGTTGACCTTGCGGATCGGCGAGAAGAGCGCGTCGATGGGGATGGTCCCGATGGGCATCCCGGGGACCTTGTTCTTGTCCGCGGGCACGTAGCCGCGGCCGACGTTCACCGTGAGCTCCGCAGCGAAGCGGCCGCCCTTGGCGACGGTGCAGATGACGTGGTCCGGGTTCAGGACGTCGATCTGGTCGCTGACCTGGATGTCCGCCGCGGTGACCTCGCAGGGGCCCTCCTTGTCGATGCGAACGACCTGCGTCCGCGCCGAGTGGGCCCGCACCACGACCTCCTTGAGGTTCAAGATGATCTCGGTGACGTCCTCGACGACGTCCGGGACCGACGTGAACTCGTGGAGCGCGCCGTCGATCTTCACGGCGGTGATGGCCGCTCCCTGGAGGGACGAGAGGAGCACGCGCCGGAGCGAGTTGCCGAGCGTGATGCCGAAGCCGCGCTCGAGGGGCTCGCAGACGAACTTCCCGTACTTGTCGGAAAGGGAGGCCTGGTCGACGGGAACGGTCTTCGGCCGGATGAGGTCGCGCCAGTTGCGGGCGGTCAGGTTCGACTGGGTCATCTAGCTCTCAATCTTGCGGGGAGGCGACGGGGAGAGCGGCGTGCTGCAGCGACGCCGCGGGTTCGTGGGTCGGCGCGGGTGGTCCGCGCGCGGGAGAGGGGAGCGCCGAGCGCTCAGACCCGGCGGCGCTTCGGCGGACGGCAGCCGTTGTGCGGGACCGGCGTGACGTCGCGGATGAGCGTGACGCGCATGCCGACGTTCTGGAACGCGCGGAGCGCGGACTCGCGGCCGGAGCCGGGGCCCTTCACGAAGATGGCCACGGTCTTCATGCCGTGGTCCTGGGCCTTGCGGGCGGCGTCCTCGGCGGCGAGCTGCGCCGCGAAGGGCGTACTCTTCCGGCTGCCCTTGAAGCCGCGGGCTCCCGCGGTGCTCCACGACACGACGTTCCCGTTCAGGTCCGTGACGGTGACGATGGTGTTGTTGAAGGTGCTCTGAATGTGGGCGATGCCAGTCGGGATCGACTTCTTCGCCTTCTTCTTGCCCTTCGTCTTGGCGCCCTTGCCCTTGGCCATGGTCGGTCTTCCTGTTCCAGGTGATCAGCTCGACGCGCGAGCTCAGCGCTTACGGCTCATCGGGCCACGGCGCGGGCCCTTCCGCGTCCGGGCGTTGGTGTGGGTTCGCTGACCGCGGGCCGGGAGGCCACGGCGGTGGCGGAGGCCCCGGTAGGAGCCGAGGTCCATGAGGCGCTTGATGTTCAGCGTGACCTCGCGGCGGAGGTCGCCCTCGACCTTGAAGTGCAGGTCGATGGTCTCGCGGATCTTGCGG
>JBCDGX010000778.1:0-2847 GCA_038750805.1 Myxococcota bacterium | reverse complement strand
CCTGGCCGCCTTCGTCGCGGAGGTCGCCGAGGCCGCGGCGAAGGTCGCGCTCGCGGCAGTGCAGGCGGGCGTGGCGCGCATGGCGCTCCTCGAAGGCTGCGGGAGCGACGCGGACCCCGCGGCGCGGCACACGGCCTTCCGGGCGCTGCGCGAGCTCGACCTGGCGCTCCTCGAGTCCGAGACCCTCGCCTCGCTCCTCGGCCTGGGCACTCGGGGGGACGCGGGCGGGGCGCTGAGGCCCCTGGCCAACCTCTTCCAGCGCATGACGACCTGGCTGCTCCTCCGGGAGCGGGCTCCGCTTCGCGATTCGGAGCTGCCGCATTTCACGCTCCGCCTCCGGCGGCTTCGGGCCCTACTCCACTGCGTGGACGCCGACGGGCGACGCATCGACGACCGCGGTGAGGTGCTCCGGAAGCGCCGCTTCGACGTCGCCCAGGTGCTCCTCCGCCGGACCGCGGCGGACGTGCCCTCGGGGCTTCGCCGGGCCGTGAGCGCCACCACGGCCCGCGCGGGCGACGCGCTCGTCCGCGAGGAGCACGTCGAGGTCAGCGACGTCGTGCTCGCGGCGGCGAGCCACGTGCAGCGGCCCGAGGACGCGGCGGCCATGGGCGAGGCCTCCATGGTGCCCGAGGTGCGCACGGCGCTCCGGGCGTACGCGCGCCTCGCCTCCCGGGTCGGCGAGTTCCCGGCGCGCGGCCGACCCACGGCGGCGGCGCTTCGAAGCGCCCTCGAGGCCCTCATCCACCTCGGCCACGACCTGCCCATCGCCACCTCGCCGCGCGTCGAGGCGCTGCGGACGACCCTTCACGACCTGGGCTTCGCCCTCGAGACCGTCGCGGCCTCGGGCTCGCTCAAGGAGCTCGCCGAGCACACCACGGGGGACACGCCCCTCGCCCAGCTCGAGCGCACGGCCACGACGCTGGCGAAGCTCGTGCGCGGCACGCGCGTGCGCCTCGGCCTCGACGCCGCCGCACGGGCGGAGGAGCCCAGCCTCGGCATCGCGATCCGCGGCCTCGACCTGCAGCTCGAGCGCTCGCTTCGGACGCCCGGGCTCGACCTCTCGCAACGGCTCACGGCCGTCGCCCGCGCCCTCCGGGCGGAGCTGCCCCCGGTCTTCGCGGCGGTGGCCATCGGCATCCTCGCGCGCCTCGTCGAGCTGCCGCACGACGGGCCCCGGCGCAGCCAGGCGCCCTCGCTTCGGCGCACGCCCCGGGAGACGGCGCTCCCGGCCTGGGTGCCCGCGTCGCGCGTGCTCGGCGGCTTCTACGTGAAGCGCGCCATCGGCACCGGGGCGGCGGGCTCGGTCTTCGTCGCGACGCGGGCCGAGGCCCGAAGCGACGAGCACGCGGAGCGCTTCGCGCTGAAGACCCCGGACTACTCGGGGGCCGCCGCACGCACGCTCAGCGAGAGCGAGTTCCTGCGTCTCTTCCGGCAGGAAGCGGGCACGCTCCTCGGCCTGCCGGCGCACGAGAACATCGCCCGCTTCGTGACCTTCGACGCAGGGGCGCGCCCGAAGCCCATCCTGGTGATGGAGCTCGTCGAGGGGCCGAACCTCGAGCGGCTCCTCGAGGGCCAGGACCTCGACATGGACCGGGCCCTCGATCTCCTCGAGGGCATCGCGAAGGGGCTCGAGGCGATGCACGGCGCCGGCGTCGCGCACCTCGACATCAAGCCCTCGAACATCATCGTGCGCGAGGCCTTCGCGGCGGCAACGGAAGGGGGTCCCGCCAGCGCCCATCCCGGACCCCGGCGCGAGGAGCCCGTGCTCGTCGACTTCGGCCTCGCGGGGAAGCATCTCCGGCCGGGCTGCGGCACCGTGCACTACGGCGCGCCGGAGATCTGGGGCCAGGACGTGAGCGGCGAGGCGCGCCCGACGCCCGCGGACGTCTACGCCTTTGGCTGCCTGGCCTACGAGCTGATGACGGGGCGCACGCTCTTCGACGACCCAAACGAGGTCGCGGTGATCACCGCGCATCTTCAGCACGACGGCCTCCCGGAGCCGGTGAGCCTGCTCCAGCAGGACGACCACACCACGGGCTTTGCGGAGATCGTCCGCCGCTGCATCCGCAGGGACCCGCGCGAGCGCGTGGCCATGAAGGACGTCGTGAAGGCCCTCGGCCGCGTGCGTTCGACGCTCAAGCGGCGGAGCTGGCCGCTGGCGAGGGCAGACCGCTGAAGGGCGTGGACGACGGGCGGCCGTCCCCCTCGCGTGATCGGTCCATGCGCGGCGCGATGCTCCTCCTCCTGGCCGTCGCCACCGGTGCGTGCGCGCGTTCCGCAGCCAGCGGCGAAGCGAGCGACGTGGAGCGCGGCGATGGAGGGAGGGACGCGGCAACCCTCGACGCTGGGACCTTCGACGCTGGAACCTCCGACGCTGGAGCCTTCGACGGGGGTGTCGACGCCGCCGGAGCGGACGCCGGCCCGCCGGAGACGCTCGGCCCCTGCGACGACCCCTCCCTGTGGTCGAGGCCAGCGAGCTACGCCTGGGAACGCGAGATCGTCCCGGTCCTCGGCTCGCCCTCGGGCCTCGCAAGAGCTCGGGTCGGCGTGCCGGCGACGAGCGTCTGCTTTCGCGTCGTCGAGGCGGGCCCGACCACGGGCTGGGAAGTCGGCGCGACGTGGCGCGAGGAAGCTCGGGTCGGTCAAACGCAGACGGTGGGCCATCTGTACTTCCGCGAAGGCCAGACCCCGCTGACCATCGTGGCGCGCGCCTTCGATACCGAGGGCGGGCTTATGGAGATCCGGCTGTCACCTTGGGAGGTGCCGCGCCGACGCCTCGCCGCCGGGGTCGAGGACTTCATCGGCCTCGGCGCCCCGGGGGCCATGGCGTTCGAGCTGAGAACCTAT
>JBCDGX010000777.1:0-2847 GCA_038750805.1 Myxococcota bacterium | reverse complement strand
GGCGCCGAACGCCGAGCCGGGCGCCGTGGGAGCCGACGGGACCTACACCATCCAGGTCGCGAGCTTCCGGACCTCCGAGGAGGCCGAGCTCCTGGCCTCGGCGCTCCGGGACAAGGGTCACGACACCTTCGTCATGGAGGCGGACGTGGCCGGGCGCGGGCGCTGGCATCGGGTGCGCATCGGGCCCTTCGAGCGGCGCGGGGAAGCCCGGGCCTACCAGCGGCGCCTCGAGGCGGCGGAGCGGCTCGGGTCGATCGTGATCCGCCGCCGGGACTGATCGGTTTAGGCTCGCACGCCATGGACGAGTCCACGCTGCTCGCGCTCCTCAAGAAGGGCTCGCAGTACCACGCCAGCGACGTGCTCCTGAAGGTGGGGCAGCCGCCCGCCTTCCGCGTCAACGGCGACCTCCACTACCTCCAGGGCGACAAGCTCCTGCCGGGCCAGACGCAGGCGCTCGCGGAGATCATCCTCGCCAAGAGCCGCTTCAAGGAGCCCCTGGAGACGCTCCAGGAGTTCGATACGAGCTACGGCGCGCCGGGCATCGGGCGCTACCGCTGCAACGTCTACCGGCAGCGGGGGACCATCGCGATCGCCCTTCGCGCCATCCCGCTGAGCGTTCCGGGCTTCGACCAGCTCCGCCTCCCGCCGGCCGTCGCCAAGCTCGCCGAGCTCGAGCGCGGCATGGTGCTCTGCGTGGGCGCCGCCGGAAACGGCAAGAGCACGACGCTCGCGGCGATGGTCGACCACATCAACCGCAGCCGGCGCGTCCACGTGGTGACCATCGAGGACCCCATCGAGTACATGCACCACGACCACTTCGCGTCCGTGTCGCAGCGCGAGGTGGGCATCGACACGCCGACCTTCGCGCGGGCCCTGCGCTCCGCGCTTCGCCAGGACCCGGACGTGATCCTCGTCGGCGAGGTGCGTGACGAGGAGACCATGGACATCGCGCTGAAGGCCGCGGAGACGGGGCACCTCGTGCTCTCGACGCTCCACACGCCGGACGTGGCGCGCACGGTGGGCCGCGTCCTCGCGCTCTCCCCGGGCGGGAACCCGCAGGATTCGCGGGAGCGCTTCGCGGACAACCTCAAGGGCATCATCGCTCAGCGGCTCCTGCCCCGCGCCGACGGCACGGGCCGCGTGGTGGCGGTGGAGCTGCTCATCGTGACGGGAACCGCGCGGGAGACGATCCGCCGGCCGGAGGGGAACCTCCCGCTCAAGGACGTCATGGAGCGCGGCGTGCATCCCTACGGCATGCAGACCTTCGAGATGGCGATGCGCGAGCTGGTGACGGCCGGGCTGATCGACGTCGAGGTCGCGCGCGCCGCCCTCGCGTAATGTCCTGAGTCCACGATAGCGACTCGTCCCCCTCGGGGGCCTGGGAACGATCGGTTCGCCGGCGCGGCCGGCTTCGGGCAGGCTGTGTCCGTGAAGCCTCGCTTGTTCTGGCCCCTGGCCTTCGGGCTGCTCGCGTGCAGCCAGACCGTGGTCATCGCGCCCGCACCCGGCGACGCGGGGCGGCCCACGCTCGACGCGGGAAGAGCGGAGACGGACCTCGGAACACCCGACGCGGGCGCCGCCCCCCCGCCTCCGGTCGCGCTCGACGTGCTCTTCGTCGTCGACAACTCGCCTTCCATGGAGGAGGAGCAGGTGAGCCTCGCCGAGGCCATCCCGGGCCTCGTGAGTGCGCTGGCGACCGGCCGGGTGCTCGATGTCGACACGGGGGCCCTCGTGCGCGATTTCCCGCCCGTCACGAGCCTTCAGATGGGCGTGGTGTCCGCGGACATGGGTAGCGGCAGGGAGCGCGTCCCCACCTGCGAGGGCCTCGGCGATGACGGGGTCCTCTCGACGCAGGGCGCGATGGACGCGACACCACGCTGTGCCGCGAGCTACCCCTCGTTCCTCGCGTTCGAGGCCGGCGCCGACGGCAGCGGCGAGGAGCCCGAGGCGCTCGCGGGCCGGCTCGCCGCGGACGTCGCCTGTGTGGCGCAGCTAGGCACCGAGGGCTGCGGCTTCGAGCAGCCGCTCGAGGCCATGCTCAAGGCCCTCACGCCGGCATCCAGCGAGCTCCGCTTCTTCGAGGGCACGCGCGGAAACGGCGCCGGCGGCCCGAACGATGGGTTTCTCCGGGACGACGCTGCGCTCGGGATCGTCCTCCTCACCGACGAGGACGATTGCTCCGCGCGCGACACGGACGTCTACAACCCCAGCTCCATCAACTACCGGGGCGACCTGAACCTTCGCTGCCTTAACCACCCGGAAGCGCTTCATGACGTAGGCCGCTTCGTCGACGGACTGCTCGCGATCGAGCCGGCCGCTCGCATCGCGTTCACGGCCATCGCTGGGCTCCCCGCCCGCCTCGCTCCGCGCCCGGGGGAGCCCGCCAACTATCGACGCATGCTGAACGCCCCGCGAATGCAGGAGCGGATCGACCCCGACAACCCGAACGCGCTCGTAGCGAGCTGCGATGCGTCGGAACGCGGTCTCGCGTACCCGCCGCGGCGCGTCGTGACGCTGGCGCGTGACCTCGAGGCCCGCGGCGCCAAGGCCACCGTCCAGTCCATTTGCACCCGCAGCTTCTCCGCCGCCATTGCTGACGTCGCGCTCCGGCTGGCCGCGACGCTGGAAAGCTGAGGCCTGCGCGCCGTCCCCGCACTCGCCCTCACTCGCCGTCGGCTGCACCACCAGTGCGACCCGGGACGCATTCGACAGCGGGCGGAATGCCGCAGAGCGCCGCCCTCGCCTGACGCGCGCTCCCGGGGAACGAGCGGTTCGCTCGTCGCGCGCGCTTCGGGCAGGCTGTGCCCATGAAGCCTTGCTTGCTCTCCCTCGGGAGCGTCGCGCTGC
>JBCDGX010000776.1:0-2859 GCA_038750805.1 Myxococcota bacterium | reverse complement strand
GTTGCAAGAGCGCTCGCTTCGACGGGGGGCGCGAGCCCGTAGCCTCGCCCCATGAAGTACGCGCTCTGGATCGCGCAGATCCTCCTGGCTCTGCTCTTCCTCGGAGCAGGCCTGACCAAGGCCACGAGCCCCATCGCCGAGCTCGCGGAGCGGATGCCCTGGGCCGTCGAGGCGCCGTGGATGGCGCGGGTGTCGGGGTGGGCGGAGGTGCTCGGCGCGCTGGGCCTCGTGCTGCCCTCGGTCACGCGGGTTCAGCCTCGCCTGACGCCGCTCGCGGCGCTCTGCCTGGCGATCGTGATGGGCCTGGCGGTGGTCCTTCACGTCTCCCGCGGCGAGATGCCTCAGGTCATGCCTCCCCTCGTCATCGGGGCCCTGTGCCTCTTCGTGGCCTGGGGGCGCTCGCAGAAGGTGGTCATCGCCCCGCGCGGGAGCGCCGGAGGGAGCACGCCGAGCGCCGCCTGAGGGCAGGGAAACGCGCATCGGCGTCGCGCGAGGCGTGCGATGCTCGCGGCATGTCCTCGACCGACGTCACGGCCGTCGCCGCCCGCGCCGACGCCGCCTTCGACGCGACGCTCGCCCGCCTCGTCGATTACCTCCGTATTCCGGCCATCAGCTGCGACGCTGCCCACGCCGGGGACGTGGCCGCGCTGGCCGCGCGGATCCGGGACGACCTCGAGGCGCTCGGCTTCGACCGGAGCCGCGTCCTCGAGCTCGAGGGGGCGCTCCCGAGCGTGGCCGCCGAGCGCTGCCCGCATCCGCACGCGCCGACGCTGCTCATCTACGGCCACCTCGATCTTCAGCCGGTCGCCGGTGAGCCCTGGAGCACGCCGCCGCACGAGGCCGTGACGAAGGAAGGGCGGCTCTACGCGCGGGGCTCGGCGGACGACATGGGGGGCTGGGTCTCCCACCTCGCGGCGCTGGAGGCGTGGCTGGCGGAGGCCGGCGAGCTGCCTTTGAACGTGCGCCTCTTCATCGAGGGCGAAGAGGAGATCGGCTCGCCGAACCTCGAGCGCTTCATGGACGCCTACCCGGACGCCTTCGCGGCCGATGTGATGGTGCTGACCGATTGCGAGAACCCCTCCGTCGACATCCCGGGGCTGACCATCTCGCTTCGCGGGCTCCTCGAGCTCGAGGTCACGTGCACCGCGCTCGACGCGGACGTGCACAGCGGGCTCTGGGGGAACGCCGTGCCGGACCCGGCGCTCGCGCTCGTCTTGCTGCTCGCCCGCCTCGTGGACGCGGACGGACGCCTCGCCCTCGGACGCCAGGAGGTGGACCCGGCCTGGCGCGAGGCGTCGCGGGACGTGCCCCTCGGCGACGAGGTCGTGCGTACGGGCGCGCGCCTCGCGGAGGGCGTCGCCCCCTTGCCCGTGCACGAGCGCTCGCGGGCCGAGTGGCTCTGGCGTCAGCCCGCGATGACCGTGCTCAGCACGACGCTGCCGCCGCCCGGCCGCGAGAAGAACGCCATCCGCACGGCGGCCGGGGCGAAGCTCTCCTTCCGGGTAGCGCCGGGGCAGACGCCGGCGGAGCTCGAGGCCCTCGTGCGGGCGGAGCTCGAGCGCGATCCCCCCGGGGGCGTGAAGGTCGCGGTCACCCGCCACGCGACGGCCGAGAGCTGGCTCTACGCGCCGAAGGGGCCGGCGTTCCCCGCCGCGGATCGCGCCTACGAGAAGGCCTGGGGCAAGCCTCTTCTGCCCATCGGGGTCGGCGGGACGATCCCCTTCGTGGCGATGTTCGGGCGGCGCTTCGGCGACCTCCCGCTGATCCTCAACGGCGTCATGGACCCGCGGACCGGGGCCCATGGACCCGACGAGTCCATGGACCTCGAGGTCTTCCGGAAGGCCATCCGGGCGAACGTGCACCTCTACGACGAGCTCGCCCGGGTGCCGGCGCTCGCGCCCGAGATCGCCGCCGAGTAGCGCTCAGGCCTTCCGGCGGAGGCGCTGGGGACGGGCGCCGGGGATGCGCTCGAGGAGACCGCGGGCCTCGAGGTCCAGCTTCACCGTCGTGAGGTACCAGGGGATCGACGCGCCTTCGAAGACGGCCGCGTCGAGGTGCGGGCGGAGGCGGTCCGCGAGGCCCTGGAAGGGCACGCCCGTGTCGTCCGGCGGGATCGCCGCGAGCAGCGCGGCCTTCATCGCCTCGTATTTGTCCGTGGCGATGGTGCCGTCGTCGCGGCCGGTGTGGGGGTTGAGGATCGGCGTGCGGGGCTCGGTCATGCGTCGTCTCCTGTGCCGTCGCGGGGCTCGCGGCGGGCGATCAGCTTGGCGAAGGTGCGCTCGAAGGCGGCCGCCAGCGGGTGGGGCGGCTTCCGGGGCGGCGCGGTGGGGGGCTCTCCGGCCTCGAGCTGCGCCAGCACCGCCGGGAGGGCGGCGCCGAACATCTTCGGGAAGCCGCGCTCGAGGATGAAGCTGACCGCCATGGCGCGCGGGCCCTCGAAGCCCGTCTGGGCGAAGGCCAGGCGGGTGGACGCCCGGCCGTCCGGGGCCGCCTCGAGCGTGAGCGTGAAGCTGACGCGCGTGTCGATGGGCCCGCCGCGCCAGGACCAGACCATGCGCTCCGGCGCCGCGAGCTCGAGCACCTCGCAATGCACGATGCCGTCGAAGCCCGGCGCGGGCTCGGTCCGGAACGTGAAGCGGTGGCCGAGCTCCGCGACGAAGTCGTTGGGCATGAGCCAGACCGCCAGCGCCTCGGCGCTCGTCAGCGCCGCCCACACGCGCTCGGGCGGGTGCGGGTAGACGCGGGTCATGCGGATGGCGCGCTTCACGGCGTGCCCTCCGCAGCGTCGTCGAGGAAGGCGCCGAGGGCGTCGAGGCGGGCCTCCCAGAAGCGCTCGTAGCGCGCGACCCAATCGTGGAC
>JBCDGX010000775.1:0-2868 GCA_038750805.1 Myxococcota bacterium | reverse complement strand
GACGGGCTCGGTTTCGCCCACGCCGCTCGCTTCGAGCTGGGTGGGAACGTTGCGCTCCTGAAGGGCCCGAACGACGGCGGCGGCGCGACGCTCGGAGAGGTCCTGGTTGTGCGCGGCGCCACCGGAGGCGTCCGTGTGACCGACGATGCTGAGGTGCTGGATCTCGCCGGGGTGGTTGCGAACGAGCGTCGCGACGTGGTCGAGGAGGGGCTTCGACTCTTCGAGGATGACGTCGCTGTCCGACTCGAAGAGCACCTTGCCGTCGAGCGAGAGGTGGTCGCCCTCGATGCGGACGTCGCTCGGGTCCTCCTCGGCGGGCTCCGGCTCGGGCGCGGGCTCGGCGGCGGCGACGGGCTCGGGCTCGGGGGCCGGCTCGGGCGTGGTGGTCGTGTCCGAGTTGGCGCCGAAGCAGCAGCCCGTGAGCAAGGCGACGAAGAGAACGGAGAGCGTACGCATGGATTGTTTCCTCCTGGCGGCCGGACGGCCTCCCGCGGCGGCATTACCACCCAATGCGGACTTTTGGGAGTGTCCTCACCCTTCGACCCCTGCGCGAATGCAGTCAGGACGAAAAATTCGCGTCCAGGGGTAAAGACCTCGGGCCTCGTGTCGATAGCTCTGGGTGACAACGAGATCCCACGGGGGTGGGGCCGGACGAAACGGCAACCGTAGGCGAAAGCCTCGGACGCAAAGCCATTGGCCTACCGCGCTTCGGCGCAACGGCTGGACTGGCTACCGAAACCGGCTCGCGCGGCCTCTCTCCCACATCGAATCGAATCGGAGCTGCGGCTCCACCCCAGGAGAGAGTAGAGATGCGTATTAACAACGCCCGTCCGTCCGCCGTCCACATGTTCTGCGCCATCGTCCTCGGCCTCGTCGGCTGTGGCAGCGAAGGCCCCGCGATGAACGCTCAGGGCCAGGCCCTCGTCGGCGGTGTCCCCGGCGCCACGACGCTCGTCGCCGACGGTACGCCCGGCTTCGACACGGCCGACCTCATGCCGCCTTCGCCCGCACCGACCCTCGGTGAGAGCCTCCCCGGCATCGCCCGGCTGAGCCCGACCAGCTCGGATGTCCTCGACCTCGAGGCGGACATGCGCATCGCCGAGCGCGGTGGTGTGGCCCCGAGCGGTCGCGCGCCCTTCCGCGGCATCGCCAACCCGAACCTGGTGTCGCCGACGCCTCCTCCCGCGTCTTCGCCGGCCCCGACGCCGAGCCCGGCGCCCACGCCCGCGCCGGCGCCCAGCCCGACCGACCCGAGCAACCAGCCCGTGTCCATCGTCGGCGGTCACGCCGAGCTCGTCTGGTCCGAGCGCTACGACGCGCCGGGCACCGGCATGGGTCGCGTGGAGCTCCTCCGCGGCGCCGAGCGCTGCGAGGTCGTCTCGACGGCCGACGCCTGCGCCATCATCGTATGCGACGCCGACGCCGCCGAGCGCCGCGCCGCCGCGGAGGTGACCTTCAGCCTCGGTGGCGAGCTGGTCGAAACCTACGCCGACGACTCCGAGCGTCCCGTGTACTTCGCCCAGGCGGCGTCGGACGCGAGCATGGGTGTGGCCGCCTACGTCGAGGCCGGTGAGCACACCCCGACCTTCATGGCCGACCTGGCCAACGCGAGCCGCGGCGGCGAGATGCCCGAGATGCTCATCGGCAGCGACGTCGTCGCCCCCGGCATGGACGTGAGCGTGGACGCCTCCGACGCCCTCTACTTCGGCTGGACCGCCTACGACGAGGCCGGCCACCTCCGCGTTCGCCTGACCGGCAACACCGAAGGCAGCTACATCGAGTGCCGCTTCGACGCGCTCGAGGGTGAGGGCATCGTCCCCGTGAGCCTGCTCGACGTCTTCGCCTCGGACGAGCTCGGTGTCGAGGCCGCCAGCGTGGGCCGCAAGGTCGACATGGTCGCCGGCACGGACGGCCCCTGGACCGTCGAGAGCCGCAACGAGCTCGTGATGTTCGACGCGGTCCGCATCATCCGCGAGTAGTCGAAGCCTCCCGCTTCCTCCGCGACGCGCGGCGCTCCTTCGGGGCGTCGCGCGTCGACGCGTGGGGTCAGCGCGGAGCCGGCACCCAGGCCAGCGCCAGACGCTCCACGACGAGATCGGATTTGCGCGGGCGCACCGGGACCGTGGTGTACTCCGGGACCTCCACCTCGATGGACTCGAGGGCCTCCTGGGCTTCGGTCTCGAGGGCGACGAGCTCGTCGCGCGCCTCCTCGAGCGCGACCTCCGCGCGGCCCACATCGTCCTGCTGCTGACGCATCTTGCCGGCGCGGCGGGCGACCCGGGCAGCGCGACTGGCGTGTCCGGCGACGGTCGCGCGGCGGCTGAAGAGGGCCCCGAGGAGCGTCGTGCCGATGCCGAGGGCCGTGTCGACCTTCGACTGCGAGGCCTGGCCCTTCTCCCGGGCGAGCTTCTCCTCGGCGCGCTCGACCTTCTGCTGGGCGCGCTGGAGCTTCTTGGCGTAGCGATCGCGGACCTTGGCGACCTCCCGGTCGCGCTCCTCGCGCGCGGCCTGTCGTACCGCCGCGCTGAACTCGTCGACCCCCTGGCCCGGCTCGCCCCAGAGCTTGAGGGCTTCGCAGCGCGGGACCTCGAGGGCCTCGGCGGAGGCGAGCCGCTTGAGCGCGGCGTTCGCGCTTCGAAGTCCGCTCTTGGTGAGCACGCCGCGGGGGAGCTCGTGAAAGACGGCGCCGGCGGCCGGCTCGCGGGCCACCGGCGGGAGGGGGTCGGGGACGGGCTCGGCGGCGGACCAGGCGCCGGCGGGCTTCGTGTCCTCGTCGAGGAGCGCCGCCCAGCGCCGGGTCTCCGTGCGATCGAGGCCCGAGTAGCGATGGGCGTAACGAAGCTGGACCTCCCCCCAGAGGCAGGGGCG
>JBCDGX010000774.1:0-2868 GCA_038750805.1 Myxococcota bacterium | reverse complement strand
GCATCGAAGGCGTCCCGAACGAGGCGCTGCGGGACTACCTCCGCGGCTTCGAGCGCTGCGGCGTCGGCTGGTACCCGAACTCGACCTTCGTGCATTTCGACGTGCGCGACCGGAAGGCCTATTGGGTCGACCGGAGCCGGCGGAACGAGGACTGACGCGGCGCCGATGAGGGAGGCGGAACCCGACGCCCTCGCCGACCTCTACGACGCCGGGAAGCGCGGCGCGTGGGGACCTCTCCTCGCGCTCTTCGAGGTCGTCCCGGCCCTCGCCGCGAAGGCGGCGCGCTACGCGCGCGGGGGCTCCGGCTGGACGCTCCTCCACCAGGCCGCGTACTTCGGGCACGAGGAGGCCGCGACGCGCCTCGTCGCCGCGGGTGCCCCGGTGGCCCGGGCCTCCACCGAGGGCGAGACGGCCGCCGCCGTGGCCCGGACGCGCGGCCATGGCGCGCTCGCGACGCGCCTCGAGCACGCCGCGGAGACCGGCGACGCGCTCTGGCGCCCGCGCGCCTCGCCGCAGCTGCTTCCGAGCAGCAGCGCCTGGAAGGAAGCGACCCGACGCCGAGCACCCCGGGATCTCCGCATCGGCTACGCCAGCGGCATCGTGCGCATCGCGAAGGGAGAGACCCACTACGTCGACTCCTTCGGCCGCACGCTCGTCGGCTGGCACGGCACCTACGACCCACCCTGCGGCATGGGCGGCGAGCCGATCATCGAGCTCGAGACGACCGGCTGATCGCCCGGCGCCCCCGGTCTCCATCCCACCCGGCCCTCAATCGCAGGGTTGGACGCGCGAAGGGGTGAGCTCGCAGCGCCCCGCCACACACGAGAAGACGTCGCCGCAGCCCGCGTCGGTTCGGATGCACTCCACGTCCGTCGCGCAGGGCCGCGCTCCCGTGAGCGGCGGGTCCGACGCCTCCCGGGGGCATCCGAGGGCGAGGCCCGAGAGGGCGAGGAGCAGGACGCGGAGCATCACGATCCCAATATGCCGTGCTCCTTGAGGCGCCGGTAGAAGGTCCGTCGCGGAATGCCGAGCTGCCGCGCCGCGCGCGCGCGGTTCCACTGGTTCGCCTCGAGGGCCTCGAGGATGCGCCGCTTCTCGACGGCCTTGTAGTCCTCGAGGCTCCCCGCCGGCTCCGGGGCCGGCGCGGGCAAGGGGGGCGGCGTGGGCGCGCCCTCGGTCCCGGCGAGGCCGAAGTCCTCGGGCATGAGCACCTCGCCATCGGCCATCACGCAGGCCGTGAGCAACGCATGCTCGAGCTGGCGGACGTTGCCCGGCCAGCGCTGCGCCGCGAGCTGAGCCAGCGCCTCCCGGGAGATGCGCTTGCGCGGGCGGCCCTCCCGCTCCGCGATGCGCTCGAGGAAATGCTCGACCAGGAGCGGCAGGTCCCCCTCGCGCTCGCGCAGGGGAGGCAGGCGAAGCTCCACGACGTGGAGGCGATAGAAGAGGTCCTCGCGAAAGCTCCCGGCGGCGACGAGCTTCGCGAGCTGCTTGTTGCTCGCGCTGACCACGCGCACGTCGACGGCCTCCTCGCGCTCGCCTCCGACGGGGCGCACGCGCCCGTCCTGGAGCACCCGCAGGAGCTCGACCTGCATCTTGGCCGGCATGTCGCCGACCTCGTCGAGGAAGAGCGTTCCGCCGTGGGCCCGCGAGAGCACGCCGCGCCGGTCCCGGTCGGCGCCCGTGAAGGCCCCGCGAACGTGGCCGAAGAGCTCGGACTCGAGGAGCGCCTCCGGCACGGCCGCGCAGTTGATGGCGACGAAGGGGCCGCGTCGTCGTGCGCCCCCATCGTGAATGGCGCGGGCGACGAGCTCTTTCCCCGTGCCCGAGGCGCCCTGCACCACCACCGGGACGTCGCTCTGCTGCACGCGCTCGAGCACGGAGAACACGCGCCGCATGGCCGCGCTCCGGCCGATGATCCCGAAGCGATCGTGGCGGCCCCGGAGCGTGCGCTGCGCCTCGTCGAGCTCCCGGCGGACGTCCTGGAGCTCGCCGGTGCGCGCCTGGAGCACGCGCTCGACCTCCCCCTTGGCGGCCTCGAGCTGGGCGTTGGCGTCCGCGAGCTCCGCCCGTTGCTCCTCGAGGCGAGCGAGGAGCTCGGCGTTCTCCAGGGCGATGGCCGCCTGGTCCGCGAAGGCCCGGAGCAGCTCGACGTCGGCGTCGCGGAAGCGTCCGGCCCGCAGCCGATGCTCCAGGTAAAGCACGCCGAGCACGCCCCGCCGCCCGGCGATGGGGAGACACGCCACGCTGCGGAGGAGCAGCTTGTGCACGGAGAGGTACTCGTCGAGGCGCCGGTCCCCCTGGGCGTCGACGGTGACGATGGGCTCGCCGTCGATGCGCACCGCCTCCGCGATGGAGCGCGAGAAGGCCACCGAGGGATCGTCGGGCGCCGGACCGATCGTTCGGACGAGGCGCGGCTCGAGGTCGCCCTCCGCGTCCGGGAGGAGCACGAAGCCCCGCTCGGCCCCGGAGAGCTCCACGGCCGCGTCCGTGATGCGCTCGAGGAGCCGCTCCGAGTCCCGCTCGCCGGCGAGGCGCCCGGTGAGCACCAGGAGGCGACGCACGCGCGGGTCGAGCCCCCCGGGCGCCTCGAGCTGCGGCGCGGGATGCCGCCCCGTCGCGAGGGCCGCGCGCTCCCGAAGGCGCCGGCGACGCGGGTCCTCCCAGAAGGCCTCCCGGAGCGCCGGCGGCAAGGCGACGGCCGCCGCCTCGAGGGCCTCCATGGCCTCCTGGTCGTGGCGGCGCCCCACGAAGTCCGCGCCCCGCGCGAGCTCCAGGGCACCCAGGCTGGCCAGCACGCGCCAGCCGTGAGCCTCGTCGCGCCGGGCCTCCGGCAGGAGCGCGCCGAGGGCCGCGGCCGCTCCGTCGAGG
>JBCDGX010000773.1:0-2877 GCA_038750805.1 Myxococcota bacterium | reverse complement strand
GCGGGGGGCGGAGCGAGGTCGGGGTCGCGCTCGTAGTCGTCGGGGTCGGCCCCGGTCGCGCCCGGGGCGTCAGGCGCGTTTGGGCGGGGCGTCTCCGACCCGGCATCCGACACGATGCGCATGCCGAAGCGCGGCGCCTCGTAAATGCGCTTGCCGTCGACCCAGAGCGAGGCCCGGGCGATGGCGAAGGGTCCGCGCGCGTCGCGGCTGACCTCCGTGAGCTCGACGGTGCTCGCGATGAGCCCGTTCGTCGGCACGACCTGACCCCGGTACTTCCAGACGTGCTCGTCCTGGGTGCCGATGCCCTCGAAGCGCGCGTTCTCGATGCCCTCGGCCATGCCCTTCTCGAGCATGAGGAGCTGGATGCCCTGGAGCATCGCCTCGAGGCCCAGGGAACCGGGCTGCACCGGGTCCTGGAAGAAGTGGGCCTTGAAGAACCACTCCCCCGGGTCGACGTCCTTCTCGCCGCGGAGCGCGCCGAGGCCCTCGGAGCCGCCGTTGACGTCGAGGTAGGGCACGCGGTCGAGCATGAGCATGCGGCCGTGCGCGAGGCGCGCGCCCGGGCCCTCGCTGCGGAGCGCCGCACCCTGGTTGGCGGGACGCTCGAGGAGCTCGCGCTGCTCATCCGTCGTCGGCAGCCCCGCCTGGTCGACGAAGGCCTCAGGGGGGAAGAAACCGAAGACCGTGTCGAGCTCGTAGATCTCCGTGCGCTCGCCGGCCGCGTTCAGCGTGTGGCAGCGGACCCGGAAGCTCTCGATGATCATCCCGCCGGACTTCGAGATGTTCGTGATCTCCACGGAGGTGTGGAAGGTGCCGCTCTCGGGCGTGACGTCCGCGAGCACGCGGCCCTTGCCGTCGAGATTGCGGAAGAGGAGGTCCGTCGGGATGTCGAGGGCCGAGCCGACGAAGCTCGCCACCCAGCCGCAGGGCTGAAGCGCCGCCTCGAGGAGCACGGCGAAGGGCATGACCCGCGCGCCGTTGTCCTCGAAGTACCAGGCGTCCGGCGGCACGTCGTACTCGAAGCTCACCTTCGAGCCGACCTCCATGCCGCCGAGCTCTCCCTCGATGGAGGTGACCCGGCTCAGGAAGTGGTAGGGCGGCCCGGGCAGGCGAGCGACGCGCCGTGTCCCGTCGAAGCGCTCGTACATGGGCCCGAAGGCCGCCGAGGGCTTGCCCCAAGCGCAGGCGAGGAGCGAGGGGTAGTCGAAGCGGAAGGGCTCGCCGCCCTGGTAGCGGGCCAGCGCCGTCCGCGGATCGCCGACGCCCTCGGCGAGGAGCCGACCCTCCTCGGTCCCCTTCGTGACCTCGTCCATGGGCCAATCCGGGGCGAGCTTCAGTCCGAAGCGGCGCGCGTGGAAGGCGCCGAGGCCGTCCACGGTGCAGAGGAGATCGGCGTAGAGCATGGGCTCCGGCCCCTCGTGCACCTCCTCGATGAAGAGCTCGTAGGTGAGCTCCTTCGAGGTCGGCGTGACCTGCCCGCGGCAGAGCAGCTTGTAGGTCTCGTTCGGCACCGGCTGGAAGCGCCAGCCGTCCTTGTCGACCGCGTAGCCGAGAGCCGAGAGGTAGAAGGCCATCGCCTGCACGCAGCCCTCGAGCATCAGCGTGCCCGGCATGCAGGGGTCGTTGAGGAAGTGGCCGTCGAAGTACCACTCGTCGCCCGCGATGGGCACGACGGTCTTGAGGTAGCCGCGGCCCCAGGGTCCCCCCGTCGGGTCGAAGGTCTCGACGTCGCCCATGAAGAGCATGCGCCCTTCCTGGATGCGCGGCGTCCGCGTGTGCGTCTTCGTCAGGAAGAAGGCGTCGCCGAAGCACTCCCAGGGCCGGCCCGCGGCGAAGGCCTCGACCTCGGCGCGCGTGAAGCTCCGCTTGGTCTCGAGGACCGGCGCGTCGACGCGGGCGCCCGCACGGATCTCCTGCTCCTCCGGCGTCCAGAGGATGCCCGCGGAGTCCGCGAGCTCTTCCTTGGTGAAGAAGCCGGCCTGGCCGCGGCGCACCTGGAGCGCCGGCCGCGAGGTGCCGTCGGGCAGCTTCAGGTGGCAGTCGTAGTGGAAGAAGAAGAGGCGGACGTCGCCCTGGGTGGCGTGCCCGTCGACGTGGATGTCGTAGGCGAGGGTCTCCCCGACGGCCGGTAGATCGCCGAGCCAGGTCATCTCGCAGCCGAGGAGCCGGTAGGCGCGCTCATCCGGCCCCTTCACGTGGGGCAAGTCGCAGCCGAGGTAGCTGATGAGGAAGAGGTCGGCCTGGCCGGACTCGATCATCACGCCGGCGGGCATGTGACCCTGGTGCAGGTACCAGGCGTCTTCGGTGACGTCGGTCTCCGTCCAGACCGTGCCCTTCTGCATCGACCCGGGGACGGCCTCGATGCCGGTCACGCGGTCGGCCAAGAGCAGCGGCGGCTCGGGCATGCGGCACTGGATGGCGTCGCCGTCCTGGGCCTCGAAGCTCGGGTCGAAGATGGTGCTGATGCGCCCGGAGGCGTGCACCTCGAGCTGGCTCCGGTCCCAGCTGCGACCCTCCGGCCGGAGGGCGAGCGGGGTCGGGGCCGTTTTCTCAGCGCCCATCGCCTTCCGGGTCACCCGGGACGCCGTGGGCGCCTCGGAGCTCGCCTCCGGGGCCGGAGGGAAGGCGTGGGGCGCCGGCGTCGCGGCCCCGGGACCGGCCGGGAAGGCCGTCGGCACCGCCGGAACGCCGTTCGGAACGGCCGGCATGGCCTGCAAAGGCATCGCCCCCGGCATCGCCCCGGGTCCGCCGAGCATGCCGAGGAGCTGCGCGTGGAGCTGGGTCTGCTGGGCGAGGAACGCCGCGTGCGCCGCCGTCACCGCATGGTGGTGGGCGACCAGCGCCGGCACCATGCCGGGCGCGCCCGAGGCGCCCGGC
>JBCDGX010000772.1:0-2880 GCA_038750805.1 Myxococcota bacterium | reverse complement strand
CAACCTCGCGCCGCTGACGGGCCTCGGCATTCGCCGGGCGACGGGCCTCGAGGCGCTCCAACGGGCGACCCTCGTGGTCGACGGGGTGTTCGGCACGGGCCTGACCCGGGACGTCGAGGGGAGCTTCGCCCGCGCGCTCCGCGCGATGGATGGGGCGCGGGCGCCGCTCGTGGCCCTCGATCTGCCGAGCGGCGTCGACGCGGACACGGGGCAGGTGCGCGGCATCGCGCCGCGCGCCGCGCTCACCTGCACCTTCGCCGCGATGAAGCCCGGCCTCGCCCAGCACCCCGGGAGGGGCCTCGCCGGCGAGGTGGTGGTCGTGGCCCTCGGCGTGCCCGGGCCCCGCGCCGGACGCCGCGGCATCGTCGAGGAAGTGGACGTCGCGCGCTGGCTCCCGCCGCGATCGGGGGACGCGCACAAGGGGAGGGCGGGGCACCTCCTCGTGCTCGGCGGCGTCGCCGAGACCTCCGGCGCGGCCCGGCTCTCGGCGCGGGGTGCGCTCCGCGCGGGAGCAGGCCGGGTGACGCTCGGCCGGCGCGGCCCCGCGGCCCCGAGTGCCCTGCCCGAGCTGATGAGCGCCGCCACGCCGACGCTCGACGCCGCCCGGGAAGCGCTCCAGCGCATGCAGGCGGGCGTCCTCGGACCGGGCTTCGGGCTGGACGAGGCCGGGCGCGCGCTGGCCCTCGCGCTCGCCCGCGACGCGGAGCTCCCGCTCGTGCTGGACGCGGACGCGCTCACCGCGCTGGCCGATGCCGGGGGGCTCGAGGCCCTCCGCGGGGCGGCACCGCGCGTGCTGACGCCCCATCCGGGCGAGGCCTCGCGGCTGCTCGGTGTCCCGACGGCGGAGGTGCAGGCCGACCGCCATGGCGCGGCTCGCGAGCTCGCCCGGCGGTCCGTTCAGGTCGTCGCTCTCAAGGGCGCCGGGACCGTGGTCGCGGGGCCGGAGGGCGACGAGCACGTGGTGCTTCGCGGCACGCCGGCCCTGGCCGTGGCCGGGAGCGGTGACGTGCTCGCCGGCGTCGTCGGGGCCTGCCTGGCGCAGGGCCTCGACCCCCTGGAGGCCACGAGCGCGGCGGTCTGGCTCCATGCTGCGGCCGGCGAACGCGCCGCCGAGGGCGCGGACCGCGGGATCCTGGCGGGGGAGGTCGCGGACGCGCTCCCCCGGGTCCTGGCGGGCCTCGATGCGGCCCGGGATCACGCGGCGCGAAGGTAGCCTTCCTGCCGCGCATAGCCCGCGAGCACCGCACGAAGGGCGCGCCGCGCGCGGTGAAGGCGGCTCATGATGGTGCCCACGGGGCAGCCGACGATCTGGGCTGCCTCGTCGTAGGTCAGGCCCCGGAGATCGACGAGCTCCACGACCTCGCGGAAGGGCGGGCGGAGATCGCCGAGCGCGGCCCGCACCTCGTCGGAGAGGCCGTCGCCCCGGAGCGCGGCGGCCCGCCGCTCGAGGTCCCGCGCGCCGGCGTGCGGGTCCGGCGCGGTCTCGCGATGCACCCGCCCGAGGACCTCGCGCTCGCGCTTGCGCCGCCGATAGCGATTCACGAAGGCGTGATAGAGGATGCGGTGCATCCAGGCGCGGGCGTTCGTGCCGGGCTCGAAGCGATGCCAGAAGGCCCAGGCCCGCGCGAGGGCGTCCTGGAGGACGTCGTCGGCCTCGGGCTCGGAGCGGGTCAGCCGGAGGGCGACGCCACGGAGCTCCTCCCGATGCGGCCGTACCTCGCGCTCGAAGGCGACCCGGTCCCGCTCGTCCCGCGCCTGCGGCGCCCCCTCCGTCGGCGGCTTCGCGCTCTCGGTGCTCGGTCCACGCATCCCGTCTCCTTTCGCCGGCCCTCGGGCGGCGTCGGGAGCCAACGCAATGGGGATGCCAGGTCCGCGTCGCCGCGAAATCACGCCGTTTTAGGCGCTCGCGGCCTCTGGGGCAACGGCGCCCCGATGCCAGCGTGTCCACGCTGACCCACGGCGTCGTGTCAGGCTGTCGACTGGCGCGGGGACGGGCTCAGCGGGCGCAGAAGCCCTGATAGTCCACGTACTCCGTGACCGTGGGCGAGGGCCCGCACACGGCGCACGCGGGGTCCTTCGCGAGCTTGAAGCGCCGGAAGGTCATCGAGAGCGAGTCGTACTGGAGCAGGCGCCCCACGAGGGGCTCGCCCTGCCCGAGGAGGATCTTGATCGCCTCCGTGGCCTGGAGCGTCCCGATGATCCCGGGCAGCACACCGAGCACGCCGGCCTCCGCGCAGCTCGGCGCGAGATGCGCCGGCGGCGGCTCCGGATAGAGGCAGCGGTAGCAGGGGCCCTTGCCGGGCCAGAAGGTCGTCACCTGGCCGTCGAAGCGGAAGATGCTCCCGTGCACGACGGGGACGTTCTTCCAGACGCTGGCGTCGTTCACGAGGTAGCGCGTCGGGAAGTTGTCGAGGCCGTCGACGATCACGTCCCACCCCTTGCCGTCCGGACCGTCGAAGATGCGGTCCACGTTCGAGGCGTCGAGGCGCTCCGCGTAGGGGATCACCGTGACGTCGGGGTTCAGCTCCTCGATGCGCTGCTTGCCGCTCTCGACCTTGAGCATGTCGACGCGGTCCCGGCCGTGCAGGACCTGCCGCTGGAGGTTCGACTCGTCGACGACGTCGCCGTCCACGATGCCGATCGTGCCGACGCCTGCGGCCGCCAGGTAGAGCGCCGCCGGCGAGCCGAGCCCGCCCGCGCCGAGGAGGAGCACGCGCCCCTGAAGGAGCTTCGCCTGCCCCTTCTCACCGACCTCGGGGAGGAGCAGGTGGCGCGAGTAGAGGTTCAGCTGGGCGTCCGTGAAGGCAAACGGCCGTTCGGTCGGGAAGCCCTTGTCCTTCCAGTCCCCGAAGCCCGGGTTGGCCGTCTCGACGCGCGTGT
>JBCDGX010000771.1:0-2889 GCA_038750805.1 Myxococcota bacterium | reverse complement strand
TCTCCTCGCGGCGCTGCTCTCGCTCGGGGCGTGCGGCGGAGCCTCGGCTCCGGTTGCCCAGGCAGGGCCGACGGAGACCTCGACGCCGTCGGCCGCCGAGGCGCGGGTCGAGCGGATCCCCGTGGGCGGATGCACCGAGACCTCCCTCGATGCGGATGCTCGGGTCGTTCAGGCCGACGGGGCCGGCTGGACGCTGGTCGCGGCGAGCGACATGGCGTTGCGCTGCGAGGATCAGCAGGTGGTTCTCGGAGACGAGGGCTTCAGCCTTTGGCTCGGCTCCTACGTGCCCATCGACGAGGCGGCCCGGCCCGAGACCATGACCGAGTTCGTTGCCGAGGCGGCCAGCGTGCAAGCGACGGCCGCCTACGACGACCCCGTCGTCGAGGACACCTATCGCGTGACCCACGGCAACCGTGTCCCGCGCGGCGGCTACTGCACGTGGTCTTCCTTTCGGGACAGCGAGGGGCCCCTCCGCCTCCTGCTTTGCGTCTTCCACGCCACCATGGAGGACGGCGTCGTGCACCTCCTCCGAATCGCCGTGAGCGATACACCCGAGGCTTTCACGGAGGACGGAGGCATGAAGGGGGTGCTCGACGACCTCGTCGATGCGTGGTTCCCCGAAGGCGCGACGTTCTAGCGGGCGTCGTCGAGTCCCGGCCCCGTCGTCCTTCAGAGCAGCTGCGTCGCTCGCTCCGCCAGCTCGCTCCGCTCGCCCTTCACGAGCGTCACGTGCGCGCCGACGGTCTCGCCGCGGAAGCGCTCGGCGACGATCGTGAGCCCGTTACTCGCCGCGTCGACGTAGGGATTGTCGATCTGGTCCGGGTCGCCCGTGAGCACGATCTTCGTGTTCGCGCCCGCGCGCGTGATCACCGTCTTCACCTCGTGCGGCGTGAGGTTCTGGGCCTCGTCGACGATGAGGTACTGGTTCGGGAGCGAGCGACCGCGGATGTACGTGAGCGGCTCGACCTGGAGCGTCCCGTTCCGCACGAGCTCGGCATAATCGCGCACGTCGGCGCGGCGTCGGCTCGACGCGAAGATGTACTCGAGGTTGTCGAAGATCGGCTGCATCCAGGGGTTCAGCTTCTCCTCGAGCGTGCCCGGCAGGTACCCGACGTCGCGCCCGAGCGGGAAGATCGGCCGGCTGACGACCAGGCGCTGGAAGGCACCGTCGTCGAGCACCGTCTGAAGCCCCGCGGCCACCGCCAGGAGCGTCTTGCCCGTGCCCGCCTTCCCGACGAGCGAGACCAGGTGCACGTCCGGGTCGAGGAGCATGTCGAGGGCGAGGTACTGCTCGAGGTTTCGTGGCCGGACGCCCCAGGCGCCGTCGCGGCTCACGCGGAGCGGCATGACCCGCTCCTCGCGCGCGTCGTAGCGACCGAGGGCCGTGTGCCGCGGATGCTCGCGGTCCTTGAGCACGATGCCCGCGTTCGGGTGGATGCCTGGCGGCAGATCGAGGGAGCGCGCGTCGATCACCTCGCGCTTCCCGAGCGCGTCGACGGCCTCCTTCGCGACGTCGAGCGTGACCGTGCCCGTGTAGAGATCGCGCGCCCGGAGCCGGCCTCCCTCGTAGTTCTCCGCTCGCAGGCCGAGCGCGTCGGCGCGAATGCGGAGGTTCGAGTCCATGGTCACGAACACCACGGGCCGGTCCGGGTTCGAGTCCCGGAGCTCGAGGGCCGTGCCCATGATGGCGTTGTCCATCCCCTTGTTGTCGCGCCGCTTCCAGAGCTCGTCCGGGTCGCTGGGCACGGCGACGACGAGGCGGCCCTCGTCACCGTTGTCGAGGCGGACGCCCTCCTGGAGCGTGTCCCCGTGTGCGTCCCGGAGCTCGTCGAGGAAGCGCGCGATCTGTCGCGCGTTGCGCCCCCGCTCGCTGAGCTCCTTCTTGAAGTTGTCGACCTCTTCGATCACGTAGATCGGGATGACGACGGTGTTCTCTTCGAACTTGAAGATGGCCCGGGGGTCGTGCAGCAGGACGTTGGTGTCCAGCACGAAGATCTTGGGTGGCACGCGTCGACGTTAGGCACCGGCGTCCGCACTTGGCAACGGAACCCGTCGGTCGCCCCCGAAGTCCCCGAGCCGCCGCCCTTTTCGTCACCTCGCAGTCGCGATCGCGGGCGATCGCGGGGGCTCTTGCGGGGTGCCTCGGCTGATCCGGCGGCGTATCGAGGGATCGGGCGAGACACCCGTAAGGCGCGACCTTGACGCCTCGAAGCGGCCCCGGGGAGGCTCCGCCAATGTCCGTCGTGGGCACCATCCGCGAGCACGGCCTCGTCGCCGTCCTCGACGCGCCGGTCGGCGACGCCCTTCGCGAGTGGGGCCTCGCCGTGAAGCAGGGGGGCATCGAGATCATCGCCGTTCCCATCAGCCAGCCGGCCGTGACCGAGACCGCCGCGGAGCTGACGGACGAGGCGGACCTCGTCGTGGGCATCACGGGCGTGATCGCGCCCGAGCAGGTCTCCGTGGCCGTCGCGGCGGGGGCCGAGCTCGTGGTCACGCCCCTCGCCGACGCCGCCATCGTCGAGGCCGCGAAGGCGCGCGGGCTGACGGCCATCGCGGGGGCGGCGACGCCGACGGAGGTCGCCCGGGCGCGGGCGGCCGGCGCGGACCTCGTGGCCCTTCATCCCGTCGGGCTCCTCGAGCATGGCGAGGAGCTCCTGACGTCCATGCTCGAGACCTTCCCGGGATTGCCGCTGGTGGTCAGCGGCGGCGTCGACGTCGACAACGCGCCGACCTTCCTCGAGCTCGGCGCGGCGGCGGCGCTCGTCGACCGCGGGCTCTTTCCGGATTCGGGCGACCCGGCCGCGCGGGAGATCCTGACCATGCGCACCGCGGCGCTCGTGGAGGTCGCCGCGGACGTGCTCGGGCGGCCGCCGCGCTCGTCCATCGCGG
>JBCDGX010000770.1:0-2891 GCA_038750805.1 Myxococcota bacterium | reverse complement strand
GGCGCGCCCGCCCTCCTCGACCTCGATGCAAAGCGCCTCGAGGACCCGGCCCGCGCGCCGGACGAGCCAGAGCTTCAGGCCCTCCGCGTCCTCGCGGCGATGCGCGGCCACGCGCGGGCGGGCGAGCTCCTCGAGCTGGCCCTTGAGGCCGGCGTCGCGCTCGAGCGACGCCCAGGTGCGGAGGAGCGGCCCCGGGTCCTGGCCCCGCGCCGCGACGTCCCGAGCGACGGCTTCCGCGAGCCGCCGACGCTCGAGGGGACCGTGGCTCGCCCAGGCGCGCGTCAGGGCCTCGGCGGCCGCGGCGTCGACGCAGGCGCGGGCCGCGAACTCGGCGAAGGCCCCGGCGCGGGGGCGGTCCGCGCGGGCGAGGGAAGCGCTCGGCGCGGGCCCGTCCACCATCGCCCTCCCTCTTACGAAACGCGCCCCCACACCGCCAGGCCGAAGCCCCCGATCGGGGGCCTGCCCGTCCTTGACCGGCCCGCCGCGCGATGGCTATCCAAGCCCTGCGCGACCCCGGAGACCCCGTTGCCAGCGGACGATTCGTTCATCGAGGAGCACCGCCCGCTCGTGGCGAAGATCGTCACGCGGCTGCGCTCCCGCTACGACCTCCGGGGCGAATGGGACGATCTCATGGCCTACGGCTTCAAGGGGCTGCTCGAGGCCCGGGAGCGCTTCGACCCGAGTCGCGGGGTGCGCTTCGAGGCCTTCGCCTACTACCGCGTCCGCGGCGCCATCATCGACGGCGTGCGCGCCTCCGGGTGGCTCCCGACCCGGGCGTACCGGCGCCTGAAGGCCGCGCAGGCGGCGCTCTACGTGGGCGAGGAGGCCGCCGTCGCACGGGCCGCGGACCCGGCACGGCGAAAGGACCGCGAGCGAAGCGCGGCCGCCCTGCGGGACGCGGTCGGCAAGCTGACGACGAGCTTCCTTGCGACGGCCCTCGGGCAAGAGGACGACCGCCCGGACGAGAGCCCCGAGGCCATCGTCCTCCACGACGAGACGAAGCAGCGGCTCCGGGCGCTTCTCCGCGAGCTCCCCCCGCGGGAGGCGGCGCTCGTACGCGGCTACTATTTCGAGGGGCGCCGCTTCGACCACATCGCCCGGGAGCTCGGGATCTCGAAGAGCTGGGCGAGCCGGCTCCACGGCAAGGCCCTCGCCCGGCTTCGGGAGGGCCTCGAGGAAGCGGAGGACGAGCTGGACGAGGAGGCGGAGGACGAACCCTGAGCTCGGACGCAACCGGCCCGTCCCACGCCCGAGACGGGCCCATGCCGCGAAGGACCGCCCCGGCGCCGCGCACGCGCCCCCGCTTCCCACGTACGCCCCGCGCCCGCGCCGGCCGGGCCTTCTCCATGAACGATGATCCCCCGAGGCTCGGTAGCGCCCTCGTGGCCGGCGCCCGCTCCCTCGCCGAGCGCCAGCGCTTCATGGATGACGCCCTGCGCCGGGCGCAGCGGGGGGGCCTCGCGCCCGGGGACCTGCTCGCGCTCCAGGCCGGCGTCTACCGCTACGCCGAGGAGCTCCAGCTCGCGAGCAAGCTCGTCGCCGAGGCCACGAACGCGGTCAAGACCGTGCTCCGCTCGCAGACTTGAGCGGGTTCAGCCGCCGCAGAGCGCCGTGCGCACGGACGAGCCATCGCAGCGCGCGACGGGGTCCCGATCGCGGAGGAGCAGCTCGAGGGCCGCGACGAAGCGCCGCGCCTCCTCGAGGTCGTCCGGCACGACCTGCTCCCCGCGCGCCGCCAGGTCGACGACCACCCGATAGGCGCCGAGCGCCACGCTGAAGCGGCCCCGGCGCCGCGCCACCTCGCCGTGCCGACGCCAGGCGTCCGCGCGCCGCGGACGTGCCCGCACGATCTCCTCGAGCCGGAGCGCCGCGCTCTCCAGGTCCCCCTGCGCCACGAGCAGATCCACGAGCGCGAGCTCGAGCGCGAGGCTCCGGGGAACGCGCCGGACCCCGGCCTCGAGCACGGCCCGGGCTTCGACCAGCACGCCGCGCTGCACGTAGACCCTCGCCAGACCGAGGTAGCCCGCGCTGCCCGCGGGGTCCGCCTGGATGGCCCGCCGAAAGAGGCTCGTCGCGCTGCCGAGGTCGCCGGACGCGAGGAAGCGCTCGGCCCGCTCGACGAAGCGTGCCCCCCGGACGCTCCCGGCGCGGGGCGGCTGCGCGTCCGCCCGGCCGGAGGTGACCACCAGCAGGGTCAGGAGGAGCAGGCACGTGCGCACGGACCCAGTCTAGGGGTCCGCGAGCGCGCCGGCGACGTGACGCCTGGCGTCCGGGGCTCCGCGCGGGCAGTCTCCGGCCGCTGGCATGGCAGACGACGCGACGCACGAGACCCCGGACCCGAAGAGCGCTTCCGCGCGGAGCGGCGCCCTCTCGGCGGCCCTCCCCGTCGCCTTCCTGGCCTTCTTCGCCTCCGGCGCGACGGGGCTGATCTTCCAGTCGATCTGGTCGCGCTACCTGAGCCACGTGTTCGGCGCGAGCAGCGTCGCCATCAGCACGACGGTCACGGTCTTCATGGCCGGCCTCGGGCTCGGCGCCTTCCTCGCAGGCCGGGTGGCGGAGCGCATCAAGCACCCGCTCATGACCTACGCCTTCGTCGAGGGCCTGGTCGGTCTCTGGGCGCTCGTGCTCCCGATGCTGGTCGACCCGGAGGGGTGGCTCGCCGACGTGAACCGGGCGCTGCACGCCGGGGACGCGGGGGCCTTCGGCCTGATCCTCGGGCGCTTCGCCGCGGTGCTGCCCATCCTGCTGCTGCCGACGACGCTCATGGGGGCGAGCCTCCCGCTCCTCTCGCGGCACTTCGTGAGCCGCGCCGGAGACGCGGGCAGCGTGAGCTCGCTGGTCGGCGCGCTCTACGCGGTGAACACGCTCGGCGCCTGCGTGGGCGTCGGCCT
>JBCDGX010000769.1:0-2924 GCA_038750805.1 Myxococcota bacterium | reverse complement strand
GCGCGGTCTCGGCGCGGAGCGCCTGGAGCATCACGGAGCCGACGCCGCCCGCCGCGCCGAGCACGAGGATGCGCTCGTCTGCGTCGCGGGGGACCTCCAGCCGGTCGAAGAGCACCTCCCAGGCCGTCAGCGAGGTGAGCGGGAGCGCGGCGGCCTCCTCGAAGTCGAGGGAGTCGGGCTTCTTGCCGACGATCGCGGCGTCGACGACCTGGAGCGGCGCGTTTGCACCGGCGCGCGTGACGTCGCCGGCGTAGAAGACCTCGTCGCCGGGCCGGAAGCCCTCGACGCCCGTACCGACCGCGCGGACCACGCCGGCGGCGTCGAAGCCGAGAACCTGCGGGCCCTCGCCCTGAAGCGTCAGGCCTGCGCGGATCTTCGGGTCGGCGGGGTTCAGGCCGACGGCCCGCACGTCGACGAGCAGGTCGCCGGGGCCCGGCTCCGGGGCCGGGACGTCGTGGAGGTCGAGCACGTCGGGAGCGCCCGGCGCGAGGTACGCGATGGCCTTCATGCGCCGAAGCGTGCGGCGTGGCGGGCTCCTCGGGAATCGATGGTCTCCGAGGATCGCCTCACCGATAATCGGTGAGATGCTCTCCCTCGACGATCTCCAGGTTTTCGATGCCGTCGCGCGCACCGGCGGCCTCTCCCCGGCGGCGCGCGCGATGGGCCGGAGCCCGGCGGCGGTGACCCGCAGCCTCGACCGGCTCGAGGGCGAGCTCGCGGCGCGGCTCTTTCATCGGAGCACGCGGGTGCTTCGGCTCACGGACGAGGGCCGGCGGCTCCGCGGGCGGCTGCCCGGGCTCTTCGCGGAGGTCGAAGCGACGCGCGCGGCGGTGCGGCCGGACGCGGCGCTCCGGGGGACGCTCCGGCTCACGGCGCCGACGGCCTTCGGGACCCTGGTGCTCCCCGGGGTGCTTCGAACCCTCGGTGAGGCGCACCCGGCGCTCGAGGTCGAGCTCGTGCTGAGCGACCGGAACCTGGACCTGGCTCAGGAGTCCCTCGATCTCGCGGTCCGCGTCGGCGACCTCGGCGACTCGCGTCTCCTGGCGACGCGCCTCGGGCCCGAGCGGCGCTTCGTCGTGGCGTCGCCCACCTATCTCGCGGCGGCGGGCACGCCCGCGCGGCCGGAGGAGCTCGCCGGGCATCGCTGCATCGGGCTCGGTGGGGCGCGCGCCTGGCCCTTCCGCGTGGGTCGGCGCCGGAGGCTCGTGCCGGTCCCGACGGTCGTGCGCGCCGATCTCGCGGGTCTCGGGCTCGAGGCGGCGCTCGCCGGGGTCGGCGTGGCACGGCTCTCGTGGTGGCAGGTGCGCGAGGCCCTCGAGGCGGGAGCGCTCGTACGCCTCCTGCGCGAGCACGAGGTCGGGGCGGAGGGCGCCATCGCGGTTCTCCACCCCTCCCGGGCGCGAGCGTCGCCCCGCGTGAAGGCCTTCGTGGGGACCCTGGGGAAGGCCGTGAAGGCGATGGCCCCGCCGCGGTGATGGGGGGCCTATCGGCTGGCGCCGGCGAGCGTTCGTGTCGAGCCGAACGCGCTTTCGCAGAGCTCCGTGAGCTCAGCGGCCCACCTCGCCTGGTCGAATCCCTCGCGCGCCTGAAAGGCCGTGGTCTCGCGCGAGAGCTCGAGGCCGTAGTTCTGCAGCATGCGTGCTGCGGCCGGTGCGTCGCCGCGGCTCCGGTAGCGTGAAACGCAATCGCGGAGGCACGCATAGTCTGGGTTCTCCTTCACTCCGCCGAAGCGGAGTGAGAGCGCGGGAGCATGCGACACGAGCGGGTCGTCGCCGAGCGGCCCGTCCCGGCGGACCCGACGCAAGCAGCGGAGTGCTCCCGTGGGCGGTGGCCCGAACGCCCAGTTCGCGCGCACGGCCTCCAGCGTGCATCGCTCGAAGCCGTCGCCGTCACCGACCCGGCGGAGCTGGTCCGCCAGCAGGAACCAGGGCTCGGACCACTCGCCGAAGGCCGCGACGCTCGCTCGAAGGAGAGCGATGGCCCCGTCGACGTCGCCCGAGCCGAGGGCCTGGCGAGCCCGCGCGTGGAGCGTCGTGCAGAGCTCCGGGTCCTCGGGACGCTCGTCGTTCCACTCGCCGTCGTTCGCCAGCGTCCACCGGGCGAAGCGGTCCGCGCTCGAGAAGGCCGGCTCGAGCCAGCCGTCGTGGATCAGCTCGCAGACCATCGGCGGCTCGGTCTCGCGGCCGAAAGCCCAGTACAGACCGAAGTGGTCGCCGTTGCCGAGCTCGCCCTCGGCGACCGCCTCGAAGCCGAGGGGCGGAAAGGGCCGCGCGCCGCCCGTGCCGTGAAAGGTCAGTCGGGCGGCGCTCTCGGGAAGCGTGAGCGTCACGGCGCTCACGTTGTGTCCATCCCTCGCGCTCACGACGGCGTCGAGGCTAGCAGCCGCCTCAGCTCTGCGACGCGGCGACCCACGCCTCGAAGGCGGCGTGCTGCTTCGGGTAGTGCGCCGCGAGGTAGCCGGGGTCGAGCTTCGTCGTGCCCTCGAGGGCCTTCGTCTCGCCGCTCAGCGCGGCCTCGAGCACGGGCCAGATGTCTGCGGGGAGCGGGCGGTCCGAGGCGCCGCCGAGGTTCATGGTGTTCGGGTCGATGGCCCAGTGGAAGAGCTCGCGACCGTCCCGGTCGAAGGCGACGACGGCGGGCTGGGCCATGCCGTTCACGTACTCGCCGGGGACCTCGGCGAGGGGCGTCTCGGCCTTCGGCGTGAGGGCGACGCGGTGCGCCTTGGCGAGGGCGTTCGCGGGCTCGCTGACGATGCGGAAGTCGAGGCGCTGGTCGGCCGCGAGCGTCGCGACGCCCTCGGCGGACTGGGAGGTGACGCCGATGAGCTCGCCGCCGGCGGCGCGGACCTTCGCGAGGAACTCCCCGTTCAGCTCCTGGAGGTAGGCCTGGCAGAAGGGGCACCAGGCGCCGCGGAAGTAGACGAG
>JBCDGX010000768.1:0-2925 GCA_038750805.1 Myxococcota bacterium | reverse complement strand
CGCGCTGCAGATCCGGGCGCCGAGGCGGAGGTAGCTCTCGAGGAGCGGCGGGACCTCCGGGGCCTCTGCGGGCGGGCCCTCGGCCGGGGCCATCTGGAGCTTCGCGAGCGGCTTCAGCGCGATCGCGTCGCTCACCTGGCCGCGCTCCCGGGCGATGGCGAGCACCGCCTCACCGACGGCCGGGTCCATGCTCGGGATCGACGCGCAGCCGAAGAGGTAGCGCTTCTCGTTCCAGGCGAGGTAGCGGGCGAGCCCCTTCCAGAGGAGGTGGATGACCCGGCCCGAGCGATGCTCGGCGGCCACGCAGGCTCGGCCGATCTCCGCCCCGCGCAGGGCGACGTCCTCCGGGAGGTCCGCGAAGTCGAACTCGGTCTCCGAGTAGAAGCCCCCGCGGGCCTGCGCGAGGTCGTGGTTCATGAAGCGGTAGGTCCCGACGACCTTCCCGCTCTTCGCCTCCTCGACCATCAGGTGGTGACAGTTGGCGTCGAACTCGTCCTCGTCGCGGCCGAGGTCGAAGGCGCTGTCCAGGCCCTCGTCGAGCTCGAGGTTGAAGACCTCGAAGCGGAGCCGCTGGATCTTGCGCAGGTCCTCGGTGCTGCTCGCGAAGCGGAGGCGGTAGCGCCCGCCCCGGAGCGTCCCCGGCGGGGAGCTCTCCGGGAACTTCGGATACTCGATGCCCTCGAAATCCATGGGGCGTTAGTTACGGCGACGAGCCGGGCGAGGGAAACCCGAGAGTGAGAAAGGCGGCGTGCCGCCCCCTCAGTCCGCGTACCAGAGCTCGAAGGCCTCGGCGGCACGCTCCTCGCGGAGCAGCGTGTCGGCGCGCGCCCAGGCGGCCGGGCTGGCGGCGGCGCGCAGGAGAAAGTCGAAGAGCGGGATGTGCCGCCGGAGCGTGCGGCGCAGGCGATGCGGCTTGATGGGGTTGAAGGTCCCGAGGATGTCGAAGGCCTGCCGGGGGTTCTTCTTGATCCAGGTCCAGCTCCCCATCTCGAGCGTGAGCGGCAGGAAGCACCCGTCCGGGCGGCACTCCTGGTAGCGATCATGCAGGTAGTCCCAGAGATCGCCGTGCACCGTGTAGTTCTTCGCCTGGGGCTCCACGCGATACACGTGGTTCGGGAGCGTCGCGTCCAGGAGGCGCTTGATCGCGAAGACCTCCGGGAGGTGCGGGAAGGGCGCGCGGGTGCGCGCGTAGGGGAACCAGAGCTGGTCCTCGAAGCCGAAGCCCGAGTGGCAGTCCACGCCGATGGCCACGTCCGAGCCGAAGACCTCCTCCTCGACGAAGCGGCAGAGCGCCTCGGCCTCCGGCTCCATCGCCTCGCCCTCGCCCATGTACCAGGGGAGCTCCGGCGAGAGCCGGTGCCCTCCGACGAGAAAGGTCGATTGCGCCCCGGCCGAGACCGGCGCGTTCCGCATGAGGTCCACGCCCGCCGGGTTCGAGCGCGTCCGCTCGAGCATCCCCCCGGGGTTCACCAGCGGCACGAGGCAGATGCGGCTTCGCTCGAGCGTCTCCCGGAGCACCGCGTCCCAGCGGAGGCTCTCGGTCAGCGTGTGGAGGTAGGCGATGACGACGCGCGTGCCGATGCGCTCGAGCCCGTGCACGCCGCCGACCACCAGGAGCGTCGGCGCGGAGCGATCGCTCGTCCCGAGCACGAGCCCGTGCACCGGCAGCTGGCTCCCGTGCACGTCCACGCGCGTGAGCACGCGGACGTCCGCGTCCGCGCCGAGGCGCTCGATGAGCGCGTAGATCTCCTCGAGCTCACGAAGCCGGCCCGGGACGACGTCGGGAACGAGGGCCGGCGGTCGGAGCTTTGCCACGTTCGAGAGAGGATGGTGCCGGAGGGGCCCCGGCGGAAGGTCGCTAATCGTGGATCGGCAGGGCCTGGCGGATGACCTGGCGCGCGTCCTCCGCGAGCCTCGCTGCGTCGTCGAGGGACGCGCCGGCCGTGGAGATCGGCGAGTGGAAGGTGACCGTGACCGGATTCCGGCTCCGCGCGGCCGTCCGCGCCCAATGGGTAGCGAAGCTCTCCGAGCCGACCCAGGCCATGTCGAGGCGCTCGTAGCGCACGGTCACGGGCACGATGGGGACGCCCTCCATGGCCGCGATGCCGAAGATCCCGCGGCGGAAGGGGAGGGCGTCCGCGCCCATGCTCGTGGTGCCTTCGGGGAAGGCCAGGATCGAGGCGCCCTCCTGGAGGAGCCGGCGGCTTCGCCGGAGCACCTTCGCGCCGCTCAACGGCGATCCGCGCTCGACGAAGAGCAGCCCGAGCTCCTGCATCGCGTCCCCGAGCAGCGGCCAGTCGACGACCTCGGCCTTGGCGATGGGGAAGGCCGGCGTGCGCATGAGGATGCAGAGGGGATCCGTGTAGCTGTGGTGGTTGGCGACGACCACGCAGGGCTCCGGCGGCAGCGCGCCGCGCACGGTCACGTCGAGGCCGAGGAAGGTGCAGAGGTTCTCGCAGACCCAGCTCAGCCGCCGCGCCCGGCTCGGCGCGCTCGGCCCGGGACCCTCGCGCCCCGCGGCCTCGCTCAGGTGGGCGATGGTCTCGAAGACGAAGAAACCGGTCCGGCCGAGGCGGCGCCCGGTCCGCCGTAGCGTCAGCGGCCCGCGCTTGAGGCGCCCGAGAAGCGTCGGGGCGGCGGCGCCGGCCAGCGTGCCCGCGTGGGTGGACGAGGGGGGACGCGTCTCCCGGGGCGCGGCGGCGGCGCTCATGGACGCGAGCCTGCCGAGCCCGCGCGCCGCCCGCAAGGCGTGGGGCGCGACGTGGCGTCCGGGGAGGATCGGCGTTACCCCTGCCGCTGCCATGTCCCCTCCCGCGCTCCGGCCAGACGCCATCCCGGCCCCGGTCCGCGCGGTCTGCGCTCGCCTCGCCGACCGCGGGCATGGCGCGTGGGTCGTCGGCGGCTGCGTGCGCGATCTGCTGCGCG
>JBCDGX010000767.1:0-2929 GCA_038750805.1 Myxococcota bacterium | reverse complement strand
TCCGCCACGCGCTCGATGAGCCCGTACACGGAGTGCATGCCCTCGGAGGTCCCGATGATGCCGAAGCGGCCCACCTCCGCCGGTGCGGCGACGGCCGGGGAGGCGTGGCTCTCGTCGAGGCGGCGAAGCCTGGCGGCCTTCCGAACGACGGCCTGAAGCTCGTCGCGATCGAAGGGCTTGGTGACGAAGTCGAAGGCCCCGAGCTTGAGCGCCTCGACGGCGGTGTCGATGGTGCCGTGCGCCGTGATGAGGATGACGGGCACGTCCGGATGATGCGCGGCCGTCTCGCGGAGGAGGCCCATGCCGTCGAGCTCGGGCATGCGGAGGTCGCTGATCACCACGTCGACGTGATGCTCGCCGAGCACCGTGAGGGCCTCGCGCCCGTCGGCCACGGCGTGCACGTCGTAGCCGTCGCGGCGAAGCTGCGCGGAGAGGACCCGGCGCAGGTTCGGTTCGTCGTCGGCGACCAGAACCTGCGGACGCTCGCTCAAGACCCCTCGGGGAGACAGCGAGGGATGCCCTCCCCCACGGCGTCGCCGCCAATGCCCGTGCAGACGAAGGCGAAGACCGAGTCCATGCCCGGCGCGCCGACGACCGCCTCGTCGCGGACCGAGCCGGCGAGCTGAGACTCGACGACGGCCACCTCTTCGCCGAAGAGGCCGTCGATCTCCGTCTCCGAAGTCAGGAGCGTCGCCGTGCTCGCGGTCTCGCCGCGATCGAGGACGAAGGCCGCGCCGGCGTTCCGGAGGCCGTCGACGACCGACGTGGGTGCGCCCACGAGGAGGTCACCGGCCCCGTCCGCGTTGAAGTCCCCGACCGCCACGCTGCCGCCGAAGCCCTCGCACTGCACGCCGGAGGCCGGCGTCGGGCAGGAGACGCTCCCGCTCGCCGGCGGGTCGTCGGTGGCGTCGGACAGGCCGCAGCCCGCGGCGCCCACGAACTCGGTGAGCGGCCAGCGCCGCACGACGCCCGCGTCGGGGTCGCCGACGACCACGTCGAGCACGCCCTCGCCGCCCACGTCGCCGATGGCCATGGAGCCGCCGTCGCTGAAGGGGGCCGCGGGGGCCCGCACGCGCACTCCGTCGATGCAGCCGAGGGTCAGCAAACCGTCGCCGGCGTCCCCGTCGAGGTCGCCGAAGGCGAAGACGACGACGCGCCCGCCGGTCACCCCCGGAGCCGAGGCGAGCACGATGGCCGCGCTCCCCGTGATGCCCACGACGCTCTGGGACTCCGCGGCCACGACGAGGCGCGTCCCGAGCCGGCTCGTGGTGCCGGTCTGGGCGTCCTCGGGAATGGGGAGCTCTACGAGACCGAGGCTCTGGCGCAGCGCCTGAATCTGCGCGGCGCCGGGCCCGCCCACGAGTGCCACGGCGGTGCCCGCCATGTCCGCGGGGATGGCCGCCACGTCGGTGCCGAAGCCGATGTCGCGCGGCCCGCCCACGCGGATCGTGCTGCTCGGCTCGCCCTCGCACTGGACGCGGAGCACGCCCTCGTCCACCGCCGCGCCGGGCAGGGGGGCCGCGCCGATCAGCGCGCAATCGTCGTAGGCGAAGGGGATGCCCCCATCGATGGTGGTGTTCACGCTCGCGAGACCCGCCGCCGACGCGCCCGTGGCCTGGCCGCAGTCGAGGTCCTCGCAGCCGTCGAAGATGCGCCGCGGGTCGAGGCTCTGGCCGCTCCAGAAGCTGTAGACGAAGTGCGGCGAGCCCGAGCCGGAGGTGATGATGAGCCGCGACGAGCGCCCGCTGATCGCGCTCTCCGTGGTGTAGGTCGCGAGCACGTTGCCGGTGTTCCGGAGCCCGTCGCTCACGCGATAGCCGATGAGCGGCGTCTCGTTCTCGAGGTCGTCGAGCCCGTTCAGGAACGTGCAGCCGGTCAGGGCGGCCACGGCGAGGAGCGTCGAAATCCGCATCAGAAGGACACCCGGAGCGCGCCGCCGGCCCCGCGGCCGTTCAGGTCGAAGGAGGGCACGAGCGCCCAATCGCGGGGCTCGAGCACCCGGCCGCTCGAGGGCGGCAGGGGGTCGCGCACGAAGTAGTAGAGGGAGAGGAGGCCGAAGACCGCCGCCACGCCGAAGGCACCGTCCGCGGCCCAGTTGAAGATCCGCGCGCGCATGAAGCGGTCGTCGCCGCTCGCGAGGCGCCCGGCCTGGAGGTCCGCGTCCAGCTCGTCCTCGAGGTTCGATCCGAGGATGCCGAGCGCGATGCCCGCCCCGGCGCTCGCGAGGCCCAGGGTGAGCGTCGCCCAGCCGGCGCTTCGCGAGGGGCGCCGTTCGAGCTCGATGCGCAGGGGCACGAGCTGACCGCGCGGCACCTCGACGTCCTCGCGCCAGTCCTTCATGCCCGGCGCGCGCACGGTCACGCGGCGCTCGCCGGCGTCGACCTCGCCCTCGTAGGGCACCTCGCCGACCTCTTCGCCGTCGACGAGCACCACGGCCCCGGGCACGTTCGCGACCACGCGTATCTTGCCGAACATCGTGCGTTCGAGCGTGAGCTCCTCGACGTGTGTCTCACCGAGCTCGACCTCGACCGTGCGCTCGACCGTCTCGTAGCCCGGTCGCTCGATCCAGACGGTGTGCTCGCCCGTCGAGAGCACGTTCTGGAAGGGCGTTTCGCCGAGCGAGCCCTGCTCGCGATCGTCGATGTAGATGCGCGCGCCGGGCGGGTTCGTGACCACGCGGAGGTATCCGAGGAACTCGCCCTGGCTCATCTCGAGGATCGCCACGTAGACCTTGCCCGGCCGGATGCGCATGCGGCGCGACACGGTGCGGTAATCCGGGTGCTCCACGGCGATGTCGTAATCGCCCGGCTCGAGGGTCTCGGCGAAGGGCGAGGTGCCCGATGCGATGACGCGATCGCCCTGCTTCAGGGTGATGCGCGCGTCCGTGGGATCGGTCTCGACGCTGAGGAGCGAACGAAGCTCGCGCTCC